>DDZT01000102.1:4731-15465 GCA_002346435.1 Anaerolineales bacterium UBA3001 | reverse complement strand
GTAGCAATGGCACATTAATCATAAAATTTTTGTTACAACAAAAATTTTACTAAAACAACATGAAAACAAAATCTGAAATCATCCATCACTCACAGGAAGATTACCTAACATTTGCAAAACAATTGGCCCATTCTGCTGGACAAAGGTTACTAAGCTCCTTCGGCAAAAGTATCGCAACAACTAAAGAGGACGGAACCACAGTGACTAGTTCTGATAAGGAAATAGACCAATTCATTAGTGAAGAGATTCAAGTCAGATATCCAATGGACAACATCCTTAGTGAAGAATTGTCACCAGAATATATGGATAATGGAAGTGCTATATGGATTGTAGATCCTATTGACGGAACGACCAATTACAGCCAGGGTCTGCCTCTTTGGGGTGTATCAATTGCTCGATTAGAAAATGGTTATCCTACAATCGGAGTCCTATATTTCCCTATATTGGACATGTTGTGCTATGCATCAAAAGGACAAGGAGCATTCGAAAACAACAAGCGTATTTCAGCTAGAAGACCAGCTGTTGTCGACCGTTACTCAATCTTTACGTGTAGTTCTGGGACTGAACGATATTACAAAATTAGAGAAGGCTTGCGGGCAAAAAGACGCACATTTGGATCGAGCATCTACGAGCTGTACTTAGTAGCTCGTGGCAATGCTCTATTTTGTGTGTTGCCGGAACCCAAAGTATGGGATTTAGCAGCAGCCTGGTTAATAATTGAAGAATCAGGAGGAGCAATCACCACACTAAACGATACTGAGCACTTTCCACTTACGAAAGAAATGTCTTATACAAGCATACAGCTACCTACCCTCGCCACTGCTAGTCTAGAAATGTGGCAAGATATTCATGATTTGATTCGATCAAAATAGAGTATTGTAATTTTGTGCAAATGAAGCACGTCATGGGTACGGTACAATCAGTTTGCTTCCTATCTGTATACTGGCAGGATCCAATATACGATTACGATCAATGATCATCTGCATTGGAACTTCATACTGTATTGAAATACTTGTCAGAGTGTCCCCAGTCTGCACCTCATGAAATCTCTGTACTGGAGTTGCTGTCGGTGACTGAACAAGATTATATGCGGGAGTTAGAGCAGGTATAATATCAGGCATCTTAATGTTCACATCAAAATAACGGGTAATAATTTCTTCTGGATAATCTGTGGTATGACTTCGCAATGTCTCGAAAAATGCATTCGCATCCATTATCCGAAAACTACCTCTGCGAAATAAATCACGAGTAAAACTTCGGAATTTATTTTTGCCCATGTCATTGCGCAATTCATGTAGAAAACGAGCTCCAATTCGGTAAGTATTTTGTAACATTTCCTGTCTGTTATTCATATCATATACAGTACTATTCAAAGGACCATCTGGCTGCCAGTAATCAATGCGATCTGACCAAAACCACTCCTCCATATCTGGATAATATTTTTCGAGATACAAATATTCCGAATACATCGCAAAGGATGCACCTATCCAAGGTTCGGTTATTGTGTCGTATCCCACTAATTCACCCCACCACAATTCTGAAAGTGTTAATGGGACAAGTACCATCAACAATGAATCGGGCTGGCCACTGTAATTATCAAACCCTTGTCCAGAATGAAGCAATAATCCCCCAGAGGCTATGCTCGAACGATAATGGTTTTGAGCGATGACTAAACTACGATATGGGTAGTGCCCATAACTGTCATTGAACAACACTAATGATCTAGTAACGGCCTCGAGAACATCATCACCAGCATAACTATCTTCGGGTAGATGGAATAGATATATGGTGACACCAGCCTCGGTCTTGGTTTTTAGTTCATAATTCGGACTTGCACTAAATGCAATGCTTCGCGCATTCTCCATTTGAAAGTGCCAATCATTTCCTCTACGTTCTATAGGCCCACCACTAGCAACAACAACCCCATCAGTAGCTCTAACTAACAATTTATAGTCGGACACCTCCGTGACAACAGGCCAATTAACTCCAACATCAGGCCACCTGACCCAACCTATACCATCCCTGTAAGGCACAAGTTGCGGATACCAATTCACAAATTGCAACACATCTCCACTATACCCAATGTCACCCACTGGGCTAAGTGATGCTAAATCTACTTGTGTTGCTTCAAGGCCATAGGTAATTGTTATCAGCCGAGATTCTTTTGGTTTTATAAATTTTGATAATTGAAAATTAAGAAAACCATCGGGTGTAACTTGCATCTGAGTTGCTGAAGCCTCAACACCATCTTGAATTTTCACTTCGCTAAGAACAAACTGATCAGTTTGTAAATCTGGAGGCAAGTAAAACACAAGCTCATTCCAAACATCTGTCCCAGGATTGACTACCTCCACAAGCTGTATGACTTTAGCACTATGACCAGCATAATCTAAAGAAACATCAAAAGTATAATTGGTGATAGCACCCAATTGGCTGACTATCTGATAAGTAGAATTCCCATCTCCCTCTAATACTGGTTTATCTCTAATGCCAGGAGAAACAAAAGTTGGTAAGGGTTGTGGAGTTGCCAGATTGCTATCAACACATGACGACATGTTATAGGTGATCAACAAACAGTATGTAATCCAGACAAATTTCCGTACCATGAATACTCCAATTATCAAAATATACACCGAAATCACATAGAATCATACCTCTAGCAGCAGTATACACAGCGACCCCAATGGTATAATTAGGCTAGGAGGAAAAAGTTATGGAAATCGCTTGGCATGGATATTCATGCTTTAGGTTGACTGAGCGGAACTCAGCATCTATAGTGACAGACCCTTTCAACAAAAGTATAGGATTGACATCTCCTCGCCTAAAAGCAGATGTTGTCACTATTAGTCATGATGCTCCTGGTCACAGTAATTCGGACAATGTGAAAGGAGCACGTACTATTACAGGTCCGGGCGAGTACGAAATCGGTGGTGCGTTCATAACGGGTGTTAACACATCATCCAATAAACAAGAAGGGAATTCTGAAACATCACCTAATATTGCTTATGTCATAGATTATGAGTCTGCAACTGTCTGCCATCTGGGTGACATGAATGCTATCCCATCACAAACACAAATTGAAGCCTTAGGAACAGTAGATGTTTTACTTGTACCTGTAGGCGGTGGAAAAGGACTAAATGCAGCTCAGGCTGCAGAAATAATTAGCTTGATTGAGCCGTCCATAGTAATTCCTATGCATTATAGGATTGGCAAAGTCAAAGTTAAGTTAGATCCATTAAGCCGTTTCCTGAAAGAAATGGGGTTGGGAAAAGTTGATTCTGAGCCTAACCTCAAAGTGAGTAAATCTAGTTTGCCTGAGGAGACACAAGTTAGAGTGCTAGATCCCAAGACAGGATGAATCTCAAAGGTTTATCTTGAAACTCAAATGCTTTGAGGGCTCGGAATGGTAAAAATAATACTCACCTGGGATATTAAACCAAATCTAGAGCAGGAATATTTCGATTTTGTTGTCAGAGAATTTGTGCCTGGGATTACCCAACTAGGCATAAAACCTACTGACGCTTGGTATACACTTTATGGAGATTGCTCACAAATACTTACAGCTGGAGTGGCGGAAACAAAAGAGAAAATACATGAAATATTCAGCAGTGATGAGTGGGAAAACTTAGAAAGTCGGCTGCTTGATTTCGTAGATAATTTTGAACATAAAGTTGTAAATGCACGCCAAGGATTTCAACTCTAAAAACACTTTTTAGGTCACATCAAATGGATAAGCAAATATACATGGATCATGCTGCTACTACTCCAGTAGATCCTGAAGTCTTAGAAGCTATGCTACCATTGTTTACAAATGAATATGGGAATCCTTCTTCAATACATCGTTGGGGCCAACGTGCTGATTACGCCATCACTACAGCCCGAGAGGAAATAGCTGAAGTACTGCGATGTGAAGCAGATGAAATTATATTCACATCTTGCGGAAGTGAAAGCGACAATTTAGCACTTCGTGGAATAGCATTGGAAGCTCGTGAGTTAGGTAAGGGTAACCATTTAATTGTATCGGCTATAGAGCACCCTGCAATACTCAGAACTGCCCAACAACTGCAAAACCACCACGGCTTTGATATTACGATATTGCCAGTTGATCAACATGGACTCACATCTCCAAGAGATTTGAAAACTGTTATACAGCCTGATACATTCTTAGTGTCGATTATGTATGCAAATAATGAAATAGGTGTTGTTCAGCCCATTTCAGATCTTGCTGCAATCACTCATGAACACAATATATTGTTTCACTCCGATGCTGTCCAAGCAGCTGGACAATTGCCATTAGACGTTGAAACATTAGGTGTAGACCTGATGTCTGTTAGTGCGCACAAATTTTACGGGCCGAAAGGCGTTGGATTACTATATGCAAAACGTGACACACTAACCCACTCTCAACAGACCGGTGGTAGTCAAGAAAATGGTCTGAGAGCAGGCACACAAAACGTTCCATTAATAGTAGGTATGGCAACAGCACTGAAGATAGTTGTAGCTAGACAGCAAAATGACAACAGCAAAATGAAAACTCTACGTGACAGACTTATTAAAGCTGTGTTAGAAACTATATCTGACTCAATCCTAACAGGTCATCGTACTTGTCGATTGCCAAACAATGCTAGTTTTGCATTTGAAGGAATAGATGGCAATGAGTTAATAATGCACTTAGATTTATTAAATGTTGCTGCTAGTTCAGGATCGGCATGTAAAACTGGCAATCCAGAACCATCAAACGTCCTTACTGCACTTGCTCTATCACCGAAATTATCTCTTGGATCATTACGTTTGAGCTTAGGACGTGATACAAACGACAGTGATATAGAATACCTACAACAAGTTCTTCCGAAGGTCATTAATAATATGAGAGGCACTCCTTAGTGAAAAAAGATAGGATAGCAGTTGCAATGAGTGGTGGTGTTGACAGTTCAGTTGCTGCAGCGCTACTAAAAAATCAGGGGCATGATATTTTTGGACTAATGCTCCGACTTTGGAGCGAGCCAGGACAGGATAATAAAGGTCAAAATCGATGTTGTAGCCCGGCATCAGTTTCACGAGCACGCCAAGTAGCTGCTATTCTTGATATACCATTTTTCGTTATAGACTCACGCAAGGAATTTCACCAAAATGTAGTACAGTTTTTTATAGATAAATATAGTGCTGGTGTAACACCAAACCCATGTCTTGAATGCAATCGTAATATACGATGGGGACACCTAATGCACAAAGCACTTTCTATGGGAGCTACGCGTATAGCTACAGGACATTATGCGCGCATCATTCAGAATAAAGATAAATGGCAATTGCTTCGAGGATGTGATAATAGTAAGGACCAATCATACGCACTAAGTATGCTTGGACAATCCGACCTAAGACGAACATTGTTTCCTATTGGATCATACACTAAGAACAAAATAAGATCTCTAGCTAATGATTTTGATTTACCAGTAGCGCAACGTCAGGACAGTCAAGACTTGTGTTTCTTAGCAGACAAGGACTACAGAAGATTTATGCATGATTACGCTCCAGAATCCCTTAATCCCGGACCTATTATGAACACCAGCGGAGAAACACTGGGACAGCACAAAGGACTGCCACTGTATACTATCGGACAACGTAAAGGCATAGGTGTTTCGGCACCAGAACCATTATATGTTCTGTCTAAGAATCAATCAAATAATACTCTCATAGTAGATAAGATTGATAAGCTAGGAAAAAGCCACCTGAAAGCCAAAAAGGTGAACTGGATCAGCGGTACTTCAACAGAACATAAAATCAGAGCTAAAGTTCAAATCAGATACACAGCAAAAGCGGTAGGAGCTTGGATTAAACCCATTGATGACAACGAGGTAGAAGTAGAGTTTGATCATCAAATCAATGATATTACTCCCGGGCAGGCTGCCGTATTCTATCAGGACAGTGTTTGCTTGGGAGGAGGAATTATTGACTAATGACAACACCAGCTTATCTAATTGCAATCATATTAGCAACGCTTTACGGTGCAATGTTCCACCTATTTAAAGGAGGAAATGCAAGTAAAATATTCCTCTACCTAGTGTCTAGCTGGATGGGATTTATTATAGGACATAATGTTAGTCCAATCGTAGGAGCATCAATATATTCCATTGGTCCGCTAAACGCAGGCATGGCTTCACTAGGCTCGGGATTAGCTTTGGTGCTAGCTCACTGGCTATCAAAACGCAACTATGAAGGTTAATCAACAATATATTTGAGACCAATGAAATTGTCAGCTCAAATTCATCCACTATATCTCTATCCTAAACATCATCCGGCACAAAAGTAATCTCTTTATACACTCGACAATCACTTGATTACTCTCTTCAGACCAATCTGTTACACAGACTAGTCTGAATTCAATCTATGATATAATCCTAAAATGGGTGCTGAATTTCAAGAATCTAATCCAAAAACCGGATGTAGGCTACCGGCTATCATTGGCATAACATTAGTATTGATGTTTGTTACTATAACAGTATTATTGGTTATGCTTGTACGCAATCCCGAACTCACGCAACTTATCAGAGATATAATGATAATCGCTCTGGCAATTGAAGGATTATTCATTGGTATAGCAATCATTCTAGCAATATTCCAAATCACCAAGTTTATTCGTCTACTACAAGATGAGATCAAACCTATATTGGAACAAGCCAATGAGACACTCAGCACAGTGCGTAGTACTGCTGGTATGGTCAACGAAAACCTAACAGGACCTATTATGAAGATTGCTGGAACTTTATCAGGAACAATGCGGTTCTTGAAAATGATATGGCCTAATCGTAGCTAAAATAACATGTAATAGTGACTGAACTTATAAAGGAGTAAATCATGTCAAACAACAACAATAGTGACTTTGGTGCATTTTTTTCCGGATTTGTAATTGGTGGGCTTGTTGGAGCAGCAGTGGCCCTAGTGCTGGCTCCGCAGAGTGGTCAAGAAACCCGTCACCAGATCCGTCAAAAAGGAGTGGAACTCAAAGAGCAAGGTGCGAACAGTTGGTACAGTGCTAAAGAAAGGGCACAGCATGCAGCCGAAGATGGCAAAATGCGAGCTTCAGAAATGGCTTCTGAGATGCGGAACAAAGCTGAAGAAATAGTCCGCGAAGCTGCCAAAACTGCCACAAAAAAAGCGCGTGGTAACAAAAAGTCTAGTAGTACTGCAAAAAATGATGATTAAAATTTAGGGTTGCGAAGCAACTTGGGACATAACAGATGAAATAGCCTTAGGAGTCATATCAAGTACATCACTCGCAAGTACACTTGCTGCCGCACCTACCTCTGACAAGGCTATTTTGCCTGCTAGGCCATGCAAAAAAGTTCCGACTATAGCAGCTTGATAAGGTTGCATTCCCTGAGCAAGAAGTCCTGCAATAAAGCCAGCCAACACATCTCCAGTCCCTGCGCAAGCTAGTGCAGAAGTAGCGAAAGGATTAACACTAATAGCACCCTCAGGTGTAGATACCACAGTAAAAGCACCCTTGAGAACTATAATGTGTCCCCATTTGGCCGCAAAGCGGCTAGCAATACTAATCCGATTCGATTGTATATCATCTATTGACAACCCAGTAAGAAAAGCCATCTCACCGGGATGTGGAGTAAGAATAGAGCGAGTCGGCAAATGCAAATGCCATTCCGGCAAATCTGCCAGTAATCTCAAACCATCTGCATCAACCACTGTAGGAGGCAATTGCACTGTATCAAATTTAGAATTCGATTTGCTCTTATTTTCAACAGCAAAACCTATACCACCGGTTACATCATCTTTAACAGATGAAAATATACCACGTATAAAATCTGCTGTTGGTCTTTCAGTACCCAAACCGGGACCCAGCAACAGCGAATCGGATTTTTCAAGGGCTTGACTAATAATTGGAGTTCCAGAATCAGAAATTACACCCATATCACTAGGCAAAAGAATATAAGTAGCTTCCGGCAACTGTGAAGCTACAATCCCATGAATATTTCCCGGGACAGCGACAGTCACCAAACCTGCACCCACCCTGTAAGCACCTGCTGCAGCCAAATAAGCTGCTCCTGAGTAATTAATTGATCCAGCAACTACTAAAGCAGTACCAAATGTCCCCTTATGCGAGTCACGTGACCTTTTAGGTAACATCGAACCAACGTCAGCACCAGAAGCAAGGTTTAATTGTATTGAATCAAAGGTGGACAAGTCTGAGGGCCACCCTATATCAGCTAAAACCAATTCTCCAACTGCATCTGCTCCTGGAAATATAAATTGACCAATTTTCGCTGCCCCAAAAGTGATACTAACATCAGCATTCACAACATTCTCATCTATAACTCCATTATCACAATCCAATCCAGATGGACAATCAACTGCAACACGTAATGCTTCTCGACCATCAAGTTCGACTGATGCTATTGCTAACATTTTAGCTGCCGTACCCTTGAGTGGAACTCTAGCACCAGTACCAAATATGGCATCTATGAAACAATCTGCTTTACTAATTTCCCTTATATATATTTCCATTTCAGGATCTTCTTCTGGTGTAATCACAGTTGCACCGGACAACAATGCTTTTTGTCTATTATCAACATTATTATCATTTGTATTGATAGTAAAAACATTGACGCTGGCACCAGACGCAGCTAGCAACCGGGCAACAACAAAGCCGTCTCCCCCATTGTTGCCAGGACCTGCAACCACTACAAAACTCTTAGAGGACACATCAGTCATTTTCGCACATATATAGTCAAACACAGCGCCTCCTGCCATTTCCATCATATGGTCGTAGGAGACACCACAAGAAAACGCTTCAGACTCGAGCATATGCATTTGTTCAACTGTGACTATTTTTGACATTTGATCTGGGTCCATACAACTTGTAGATGATACCGTGGTATCAATAATTCTAACTTGGTACAATAGTACCCCCGAGAGGACTTGAACCCCTAACCTGCGGATTAGAAGTCCGCCGCTCTATCCACTTGAGCTACGGGGGCAGGATAGCAATTAGAATTGTACCATTACAAAGCTAACTAAATCTTTTATATTCGATCAAATCAACAACTAAAGAATCCCCAGTGGATCTTCTGGATTAACATCTGAGGTAAAGGGTAGCTTACGATTAACATTGGTCAATTGATAAACAAGTCCCAACCAATTGTTGAACACTGCTTTACCAGTATCCCGCCAAGTGTTGTGTAGATACATCTGAATCTGCTCTTCTGGAAAAGGAGGTTGTATTTTACCTCGTTTTTTGGCAATCCTTACTTGCTCCTGATAATTTTCAGCAATTGTAATAGCTTCAATATTAAAGTAATTGTCCGGATGCGACGGATAGTCTCTAAGGTCATCCCTGTAAAAAAGTTGGGTCTCTCGCTTGTACTCCTTAAGTAAGCTACCCGTATAATACTCAGGATGTCCCTGCAAATAAACCACACGAAACTGGTCTGGGCTGACAGCCATATGTACCTCACTATCACTATTTTCTACTAAAACACTGACGCCAACCTCTTCCAATTGCTGACGAGTCACATCATTATGACGTGAGTGAGGAACATCGAATCGTGTATTAATATCACGCAATATCGGATGTTTCTTTGCAACAACATAATGATTATATACACCCCATCTTTTTCGTTTCAACGGTTTACGATCAATATCATATAGTTGCTTTACTAACGCATGTGTGGCCAAACATGAGCATAATACTGACGTAACATTTTCCAAGGCCCAGTTGAACACAGAATTCAAGGGATTCCAAAACATCTGCTGATCTAGAACAGGACCTTGTACATTAGCACCCGAAATAATAAGAGCATCTAGTCCTAACTGACGTATTTGCTCAAAATCCATGTAGTATTTATTCATATATGCCTGTGTACTCTTGCTGCGTGGTAATCCACCTACTGAAAATGGGTGTACAAATATTTGAGCAATTTGGTTACAGCTACCCACCAATCTTATAAACTGTTGTTCAGTTACCCGCAGAGCAGCATCAGGCATCAAATTCAGTAAGCCGATGTGCAATTCACGAATATCCTGATGAGTAGCATGATCCAAAGTCAATACTGTTTGACCATCCTGCCGCAACCTTTCAAAAGCAGGCAAAGAATTGTGAGCAACTACTGGCATGTATTTGCTTCCATTGAATTATTTATTGTAAGCCTTCACGAACTGAGGTAATACGATTGGTATTAAATCCAAGCCAATGCATGCGCCCAATGTAACGAGCATGTTCAACTTTGATGCAACGATCCATTACTACTGACAACCCACCCTTTTCAGCAATTAGTGCACCGTTCTCATTGATCACTGTAAATTGACACCATAGACTAGATGCTTTAATCGCCACCGCCTCCTCAGCAATAGCAGGCAATGCTGCAGGAGCTCTAAAGACGTTGACCATATCAACCTCAACCGGAACGTCCAGAAGAGTTTCATAGCTTGCCTCCCCTAACACCTCCGACTCGCGTGGATTCACTGGAATAATTCGATAGCCATGACTTTGCAGATAGGCACCAACAAAATAACTAGCTCTTAAGACGTTACTTGAGAGACCGACTATAGCTATCGTCTTGGTATTATGTAATAACTTCTGAATAGTGCCTTTATCCTGATATCTAGTTACGTCAAATGTAGTGGTCATGCTAGTTTCACCTATTTGTTATCTTTACTTTGCAGTTCTAAGAAGCCTTGATCCAAATCCCATATCAAATCATCAATTTGCTCAATCCCCACTGA
>DDZT01000102.1:0-4333 GCA_002346435.1 Anaerolineales bacterium UBA3001 | reverse complement strand
ATCACTAAACTTTTTGTGTCTCCTACATTTGCTAAATGGGACCATAATGTGAGGCCACTGATAAAATCCTGGCCAGCCTGACGACCGCCCTCTAGATCAAACGTGAACACAGCTCCAGCACCCTTCGGCAGATACTTATTTGCTAAAACATTGTATTTGCTTCCTTCAAGACTAGGGTACATGACTTTGCTTACTAGATCATGCTGGTCTAGATATTCCGCAACAGCTTTTGCGTTTGCAACATGACGATCCATACGAATTGAAAGTGTCTCCATGCCTTGCAGGAATAAGAAAGCATTTAATGGGCTCATGGCTGCTCCAAGGTCACGTAAAGTTTCAGATCTTAGCTTCATCAGATATCCATACATGCCAAATGTGTCGTGAAATGCAAGACCATGGTAGGCTGGTGATGGTTCCGCTATGACCGGGAATTTGCCGTTGGACCAATTAAAATCACCTGAATCTACTACTACTCCCCCGATACTGGTCCCATGTCCACCAATAAACTTAGTCGCAGAGTGAACTACAATGTCTGCTCCCCACTCAATGGGTCGACACAGATAAGGGGAAGCAAATGTGTTATCAATCATCACTGGTATGTCATGCTCATGTGCAAGCGCTGCAATTGCTTCAATATCTAACACATTACTAGTTGGATTACCTATCGTTTCTCCATAAAAAAGTTTTGTATTATCTTGAATTGCCTGTCGCCAAGCATCAAGGTCATCAGGATCAACCCAACTCACTTCAACGGACATCTTGCGAAATTGATGCTTAAATTGGTTGATAGTACCACCATAAATAGCTGTTGAGGATACTACATGATCACCTGGGTCCAACATAGTGAACAAAGCTGCTGCCTGAGCTGCAATACCACTCGCAAAACCTACTGCTCCACATCCACCTTCCAGACTAGCAATCCGTTCCTCAAAAGCAGCTACGGTGGGATTCATGATACGAGAATAAGTATTCCCATATTCTTTTAGATCAAAATAAGATGCGGCCGATTCGGAATCTTCAAACACAAAACTAGTTGTTTGAAAGATGGGTACAGCACGGGCTCCTGTATTTGGATCTGGTCGTGCTCCGGCATGTACCTGCCGAGTATCAAAACCAAAATCGCGACTCTTATCAAGTTTGCTCATAATTGTCCTATTGATTACACCTTTTTCTACTGATTTTTTAATTAGATTAATACCTTCAGCTTGTTACTAAGACAGTTATTCTTGTAATTACAATAATATTAATGCATCTACACCTGTACTATTTCTTTAACATCCAGTAAGTAAGCAACATATTGTAACAGTATAAAACATTTGTTACTACATTCAGCATATGTAATAATACAATTCATAGTTCATCTTTGTCTCTGTCCAGGCAACCAACATCTTTCCAGAATAGTCTGTATAACAGATACATCTGTAGACTGAGCAGAAATCAAGACAATTCTAAATCAGGCCGACTATCCAAAAATTTAGCAATACCTGAATGATCTTGTCCAGCATCCGATAACTTGTTAATACCATCCTCTAACACAGTCAAATCAGATGCTATGGATAAACGTATATAATGCTGACCCTCCGAGCCAATCTTACCAAATGACTGACGATCCAAAACCGCTATGTTGTGATAATACAGTGCAAACATCTGAAATAATCCTGCAGGAGATGTTTGAGCTCTATCAGTGGAGCTCAAATTAGCATAATAATCAACTAGTCCCAGCTTATTACAAACACTGGAAATATTAGCGAAGAGGTAGAAAGCACCACCAGGTTTCGTACAAGAAATCCCTGATATCGAGTTCAATTTCTTCAATATTGCATCACGTCTAACTTGAAAAGTCTCAACCATATTACCTATACATTTTTCCGACAAATGGCTTTCCAGAGCAACTCTAGCTCCCTCCTGATTGTAGGGAGTAACACAGGAAAAATAATTGATATTGAGGTTTTTGAAGATACTTGCTTCTTCCCTGGAGGGAAATAGAGCATAGCCAATTCTGCCACCAGTCCAAGCATAAGTTTTAGAAAATCCACTAGCAATTATAGTCCTGCTTTCCATACCTGAAACTGAGGCGATAGAGGTATGATTTTGATCATCAAACACAATATTCTCATAGATCTCATCTGAATATACCCTAACCTCCTCAGAACATCGTTCCAGAATAACTTCAGCAATGTCTTCTAATTGTTTGTGTGATACCACTCCACCTGTGGGGTTTGACGGAAAGTTTAGATAAATCAACTTAGTTTTGGGGTTTATCAGCTTCGCAAGAGCTTCCGGAGTAAAAGCAAAGTTGGAGTTCTCATTTAAATGCAAAGGAATTGGCACTGCGCCTACATATCTCACAAATGACTCATATATTGGAAATCCAGGGCTTGGATATATGACCTCATCTCCGGGATTACAGTAAACCTGCTGAGATAATCCTATAGATGGTTTGCCACCTGGAAAAACAACTACTCTCTCAGGATCTACAGCAATGCCACGCGTCTCAGATATCTGATTAGATATTGCTTCTCTAAGGGTCAGTAAGCCCTGCGGGTCACAGTAATGAGTGTTATCAAGATCTAACTGCCTCTTAATTTCATCCTTTATGTGAGTTGGCACGGGGAAGTCAGGCTCACCAAGATTCAGCTTGACGACATTGCCTGATAAATTCTCAACAACATCTATATGTGGACCAATCTTGAAAGCATTTTCTGTGTCAATACTGAATGTCCTGTCAGAATAAAGTTTCATGACCTAATAATTTTTTAATATAGAGATCAGCGCTACAGTCAGATTAGCCATCATCTATAGCTCTACGCAATTGTTGTTCATCCTCCTCAGTATGTTTGGCTACACTTTCATCTTCCTCAGGCTTATCCCAATCTATATCTTCGTCATCTGAGTCAAGCGCATCATCAACTGAACGTTTAATATCTTTTTCTGACATATTGCCTCCCAATCAAGTTTTTGTGCTACGCACTACTACTTCAGAAACAGGTAGGTAACACATACAAATTCTATTTTACATCAAACAAGCAAATCTGCTTTTGCCAACAAGATATGTTGCCATGTATCGTACAGTTTTATCACAGCTAGCTTGTTGAGGAGAAATAACGCGGAATCGTGCGCCAGATTCATACAGTTACCAACCCAATCATCGCTGTCATAATGTTAGTGCTTCGAAACAATCACTAGTATAAAATACACTCATGAGAAGACACGATATTGATACGATAAGAACAACAGCATTGATGCTACTCATCATTTACCATGCAGCCTGCTCATTCATGCCATGGGGAAACTCTATAGGCTTTATCACTAACAAAGAATTTCTCAACATATACGCTCCAATGGGATTCATGAACATATGGAGAATCCCTATATTGTTTGTTGTTTCGGGAATGGCTTTTCGGTTTGCATATGAACGCAGGACAACAAGAGCGTTACTTAAGGATAGATTTGTCAGGATTGTCATCCCATATGTTTTTGGCATATTCACCTTGGGAAGTATCCCAATTGGGATTTACACATATTACACTGAAGGGAAATTTATATGGTTTCCAAACCCAAGTCATCTGTGGTTCTTAAACAACATTTGGGTTTATAGTTTAGCGACAATAAGCGTCTTGAAAATATTTTCGTATTTTTCAATTTCAATGCCAAACATATTAGCTCGCTTGCTACACTACAGACTTGGGATATGTGTATTTGCCCTACCCTTTGTAATTGAGGCGTATATCTTCAGATACAACATCTACAGCCTATATGTATTTTCTCTACATGGATGGATGCTCGGCTTAATTTGTTTTGCCACTGGTTATATTTGGATTTGCAATCGAAAATTATTTTTCGCCAGTGTCAACAATAATGTATTTATATTTTTGAGCATAGCCACAATAATGTATGCAAATCGGGTACAAAATGAATGGGCAATTGCAAACACACTAACCAGCATAGAATCTTTTTGCTGGATAGTAGGTATTTTCGGAATAGCAGCCAAATATCTCAACCAAGACTCCAATTTGCTAAAATACCTTAAAGAGGCTGTATTTCCTGTATACATATTCCATCTTCCTCTGCAACAAGCAGTTGCTTATTTCCTGTTTCCGCTTCCAATAGATGCTATTTACAAATTATTTCTACTGATAATAGTAGTCTCTCTAGTGTCCATTTTGTTGTTCGAATTACTCAAGAGAATAGCACTTGTTCGGCCCTTGATTGGTCTAAAGCCAATGAAGAACAAATCACCTAGTTTGCAAACATAAGATTAGTATTACTTCACTAAGCAAAATTGTAGAATCAAAAAATCCGCTTTGAAGCGGATATTTGTTACCTCCTTTAT
>DDZT01000103.1 GCA_002346435.1 Anaerolineales bacterium UBA3001 | reverse complement strand
TAAATGGCATTAGGGGTTCTGATACCTCGTTAGAATATTTCAGGACTTTGTCTCTATATTTTTTGTGTCCTTGTGTGCACATAGCTCTTGTAGATTGCGTTATATTAGCTTTTCTTATCACTTGTTTGCCTGCATTTTCTGTTATTCGGAGCTTTTCAGTATTAGTGTATGTTTCTAGTAAATCACCTAGATTTGTTCCTGAAGTAGATGTGGATGCTCCATAAAAGACACTTAGATTTTGCTGTTGGATACATATTTGTCTACATTGAGGACATGGTTGCAAGGTTGTTGTCATTAGATATCTTTCGTCTTGGGAAAATATGCCAGCTGAACGTCCGGACCTTAGTAGTACCGCCAACTGTGTCTCGGCGTGAAAAATTTCTCCTGCAATTGTGCCAGCTCCATAGGCGGTAGCGATAAGTTCTCCTGCATTAGAAAATAGAGCAGCTCCAATATAATAGTTGCGTAATCTTGCACCTATGCTAGCGGCACGAAGGGCTGGCTCCATTAGACTGTCTTCGTTTGTCGGATCGTAGTTGTTATTCATTTTGTTTTGTGAGACTGTATATAGTTGTTCAAACAAGTGGCATTATATATACTGGGTTTAATGTTGTCTAGGATATGTTTGGAGCATTGTTCGGTTGTCGTGGGTGCGCGCACTTTTCAGCAAGGCATAGTCTAACATTAAGATGGTGGCAGAGTTATTTATTGTGTGGAGATATTTTGTATGAATACACCTATCGTTTTTGCATTACTGGCGCTGTTGTGTGGAGGGATTACTGCTTTTTTTTCGAAAGTAGTTGGAGCAAATCAAGGTTATAGTCCAAGTTATATGATCGTACAGGCTATATCCTTTGTTTTATTTGCAGTCGTAATACATTTTGTACAAAAGCAACCTTTTGAATTATCTAATAGATTAACGGGTATTGGTTTGGTGAGTGGTGTTTTTGCAGGAGTAGCTACGTTAGCGAGTTTGATGGCTTTCAGACTAGGTGGGCAGGGTAGTATCATCTTCCCAATAGTAAGCTTAGGAGTAATGGTATCAGTCGCTTTGTCGTTTTTAGTCTATCGAGAACCAGTTACGGGCACTAAACTGATCGGCATTGGGTTTGGGGTAGCGTCCATTGTGTTTTTGTCACGCTAGAATGATAGGGTGGCTGCTGCTATGGCTGGGATAATTGGATAATTAATATATGAAAACATACATAAAATATTTGATAGTCATTGGAGCTACTATTTTTCTCGTAGGATGCCAGGGATTACAAATGCCTCAGAGTCCTTTGTTGTCGGTATTGGAACGTAAAACAGGCCATATAGTGTATGTTGGAATGGATAGTAATATTTATACGATGAATCAAGCTGGGCAAGATGTTGTGATGGTTACTGATCAGTCCGATTTAGGGAGTGATTTACCCGATAGTGCCACTTATTTTTATCCTGCCTGGTCTCCGGATGGTGATAAGTTGGCGTTCGTTGGATATCGGAGAGGTGATGACAGGTCTGTGGAGGCATCGTTATATACTGCAAGATACGACGGCAGTGACCTTTCTAGGGTTTTTTCGGAACCTGGTAAGCAGCCGTTTTATGTATATTGGATGCCCGACAGTAGTAACATTAGCTTGTTGAGTGGGGTAACTGGCGATGATCGGTTTGTTATGGACGTTGTGTCATTAGATGGCAGTGCATCGCGGGAGATTGGTCGAGGCATGCCATTTTATTGGGCATGGGCACCTGATGGTGAATCTCTAATTGCACATAAGTCTAGTAAACCAGGATCTGGATCCCAATCCACTAGCTTATCTTTAGTAGAGGTGGGCAACACAGCCGTTGATACATCACTTAACATTAGGCCATCACTCTTTCAGTCGCCGGTGTTTTCGCCCGATGGAAAATATTTTGTCGCCGGGATTGAAAACAGTGCGGGTGGGGGGAAATTAATGTTAGTCGAGTGGCCAGGTGATCGAAGGCAGATAATAGACGATATTGCAGGTCAGACTGCCTTCGATTGGTCGCCGGACGGGGAAAGGATCGCTTATGTATCTGGTAGCCCGACTGTATACGGCATGGTTGGTGAGTTGACATTAATTGACCTTGCGGATATCGATAATCCTGTAGTCTCTGACACTAACGCTAGTGGAGTTATAGCGTTCTTTTGGAATAATGTGGGTGATAAATTGGCTTACTTTTCTATAGGTTCGACTGGGAATTCGGATGGAGTGACGCAAGAGTTTACGCTTGATCTATCAGTGTTAGAAGTAGATTCAGGCGATATTATTAGTCTGACCAGTTTGCGGCCTACTGATGCTTTTATGACGCAGATTGTTCCTCATTTTGACCAATATCAAAGATCTTCTACCATCTGGTCTCCGAACGATAGATATTTGGTGATAAATTCAATAACTGAGGATTCTGGCCCAGGGATATTTATTATTGATGCCACTGGGAATTTGCAGCCAAGGTTGGCTAATTATGGTGTTATGCCGTTCTGGTCTAGGGAATAGGGTCTATCTGTTTGGGAGGGGTCAAGTGCGGTTGAGCTATTGTGATAAGCATTCCGTAATTCATGGCTGAAACTTATATGCATGTGGCTAAGCATACCTTTCTTGCGGCATTAAAGTGCCGGACTATGGGCTGGCATGCTCGTCACAATACACAATTACAGGAAGCTACTTTGGCTGAAATTGTGAGGAGTGAACAGGGGCAAGCGGTTCACGAATATGCTAGGTCGCAATATAGGAGTGGCGTTCTTGTTGATGAGAACAATACGGTAAAGGCGCTTAAAATGACTGCGGAATTAATGGGCGACCCGAATTGTGAAGTTATCTTTGAAGCTTGTTTTAGACATGGGAAATGTGTAGCGAGAGCTGACATATTGATTAGGGTTAATGGCAATTGGGTAGTTGAAGAAGTGAAATCTAGCAAGCGTCTAAAATTAGATTTGAAAGAAGATGTATCCTATACCGTGATGGTTATGAAAGGATTTGGTGTCGGCATTGAGGCTGTCAATCTTAGCCTAGTGAACGAAAGTTATCGCAGTGGAGAAGACATTGACGAATTATTAAAACCTGTTGATGTTACAGATGAGGTTCTAGATATTGCCGACAAATTTGAACAAGTTAGAGATGCGGTTGAGAATGATGTATTGTCTGAGTCTTGCATTGTTGGCGAGTGGAAATATGCTTGCTATAAATGTGATTACTTCTCACAACATTGTGTAGGACGTAGTGTTGATCACCCTATTTTTCAGATACCCAGACTAGGAGAGAAGAAATTTAATATATTATTAGGTTTGGGTATTACGCACGTTGAAGCTGTACCGGAGGACTTCGAGTTGACAGATAGGCAGAGAGGAGTTGTAGAGGTTGTTAAGTCAGGTGAAATGCAAGTTAGATCGGGTTTAAAAAATGCTTTGGACAGATGGTCTAAACCAATCCATTATCTCGATTTTGAAACCGTGTCTACTTGTATGCCTGTGTACTCTGGTTTGGCTCCATACACACAAATACCTACTCAATATTCATTACATGTGAGAAATGGAAAGGGAGGTTTGGATCACCTAGAATATCTTGCTGATGGGTTGAGTGATTGTAGAAGAGAGTTTATTGAGACGCTTTTAGGAGATGTGGGTAGCAAAGGTAGTATAGTGGTTTACTCGCACTTCGAAAATACAACTTTGACTAACACAGAGAAATGGTTTCCCGACCTAAAAGATGATATTGAATGTGTTAAAAACCGATTGGTGGATATGGAAAAGTTGATCAGCAAATTCGTATATCATCCAAAATTTAATGGTCGTACTAGCATTAAGGTTGTATTGCCTGTTCTTGTACCAGAAATGGACTATTCTGAATTGGAGATATCAAATGGGGATGATGCGTTAGCAATGTTTTATCGTATTACTATGGGACAGTTACATCCTGATAGTGTGGAAAGCACAAAGGTTGCGCTTATGGAATACTGCAAATTGGATACTTTAGCTATGGTTAGGATCCATGACGTGTTGACAGAACTGGCTTAATGAAAACCTCTAAAATGTCTAGCTAACATTAGTTCAATTCGATTTGGTCGTGCAATCTGGATCCTTCGTCGTTGCAGTTCGTATCGCAACACTGGTTAGCTGTATAAACTAACAACAATATTTCTTCTGCTAGTAGTACTACAGCTAAAATTATAACGGTCAAAATTGATACTAGTGGAATTAAGTCAGGATTCCAAGTAAAGAAAAGGGACAAGAGCACAAGCGCACTTCCAATGAATGGAAGTTGTGAAAGTGTATAGCGTATCCAGCCGGCGTTAATTTCTTTTTTGCAAAGGAAATGCGCGTATAACATTGCTACTATAAGGGGTATTATCAATATTATTATTAGTAATACTATTGGGAATGTTGGTTCTAGTGTGTCCTCCTCGGGAGGATTTGTAGGAATATCCGCTATTGTTATCGGCCAATTTGGAGCATCCCATTCTATTTTGGCTATTGGTTGGTTTATACCTGTTCTGCGTAGATTGTCCGTTATCGTTCTAGAATTGCGTAGTATCTGCCTTATATTTTCTATCGTATCTTCAAATGGGTCGCGTATTGCGTTTTCTAGCATACGCCAGTCAATCTTTATAATAGGCAATGTATTTGCCCCACCATTAACTATTTGTGTAGGAGTAAGCGTAGGGATTGCTGGAGTGTTTGTGATGGTTGCAGCCATAATAGTAGGCGTGTTAGTGTTTATTGATAATGCTGGTGGAGGTAGATTAGGAGTGTTGGGTGGCGGTACAGGTGTTAGTGTGGATGTCAATTGAATCACCATATTTGGATTAGGAGTGTTGTTTGTAATGGGGGGCGTGTTG
>DDZT01000080.1:9101-15103 GCA_002346435.1 Anaerolineales bacterium UBA3001 | reverse complement strand
CTAACATTAGTTAGAAAACTGTCTATGACAATTAAATTACCTATAATAGCTACAGGTGATGTACAGAATAATGACCAAGCCAAGACACTTCTAGAAGCAGGTGCTAAAGCGGTTCAACTAGGTTCTATAGTATGGATAAAACCAAGTAAAGTAAATTCAATTTTGCAATCATGGCAACATTAACACATCTGGTACACGAATTACTAGGCATACATCTAACTAAGTTGCAGGTGGATGCATTCCACTTCTATGAAACAGAATTGAAACGTTGGAATGAGAATATCAATCTAACTAGAATACTGGACAGCCAGGACATTTTGGTACAACATTTTCTGGATTCATTATCGTGCCTTCTACCACTACACAATATATCAGGCAAACATGCAAGAATCCAATTGGTTGATGTCGGCTCAGGAGCGGGATTTCCAGGAATACCTATGGCAATTATAAACTCCAACATTGATGTTTCTCTTGTCGAATCGACAGAAAAAAAGTGTGTATTCATGAATCAGATAATTACCGAAATCGGACTATCTAATGCCCAAGTATTAAATAAGCGCGTTGAACAACTTGGTCAAGATTGTGTCCATAGAGAAAATTATGACTGGGCTATTGCCCGTGCCGTAGCAAGCCTACCAATACTAGCGGAATATTTATTACCATTAACTCGTGTGTCTGGATACTGTATAGCCCAAAAAACCCTAGTATCTGAGTTCGAAATCTCGAAAGCTACGTCAGCTTTGTCTCAACTAGGAGGACGCCTAGATCAAATAGTACCTGTCGACTTACCGGGCATTAACCAAACCCGACATTTAATCGTCATGAGGAAGATATCTGCAACTCCAAAGAAATATCCACGTCGTCCAGGGATACCTAAGAAACGCCCGTTAATTTAGTCGCCATAATTTATATGGGTGATGCTAATGTGCCTCTTGCCACATTCCAAATACATGCCCGTGCTTGAGATTTCTCAGGTATCATACCTAGGTCTGTAGTTGTCATCATCACTTGTTCGGCTTCGTTGATGCGTTCCAGTAGATCATTTCTCCGCTGCAAATCTAATTCTGCAAGTACTTCATCCAACAACAGAATCGGCCATTCTCCACTACGGTCACGCATCCACTCCATTTCAGCCAGCTTGAGTGCCAGTACAGCTGTACGACCTTGTCCACGAGAACCAAAAAGGCTGAGGTCAATTCCACTAACTTCGAATCGAAAGTCATCTCTATGAGGTCCAATCAAGGTCATTCCTCTTCGTTTCTCATCCGTACGCAACTTGATAATTTTATCCTTCATTACTTCTACCAAATCATCTTCTGAAACTGCGGCACCTGCGAAAGATTCGTCAAGCTCTAATGTAAGCTGATTGCCCTGACTTTGATTTAAATCAAAGCTGGGATAATATTTCAATTGCAAATGTTCTGAATCATTTGTTAATTCACTATGAATATTAGTGGCATAATCCTGTATTTCCGATAATGCACGAGCTCTCCGAGCAACAACAACCGATCCTTTTTCACATAGTTGCTCATCCCAAAACTCAAGTTCCTTGATTACAATGTCCTGTCTATCCTGAATGTTTTTTAATAATGCATTTCTTTGTGCAAGAATCTTGGCATAATCACGAACAGCCCTTGAATACACCGAATCCACTTGAGAAATAGTGGTATCCAGATAATTGCGTCTATCCTTGGGCGAGCCCTCCACTAGCACCATATTTTGCGGCAGAAACATGACAACATTAACAATGCCACTCAACGAACTTACATTCATCTTCAATCCGTCGACAAGCACATTTTTTGTCAGACGTGGCTCTCGATTTGTACCATTGTTGTCAATTTGGAGTCTAATATCCACCTTGCGTGTTTCATTTTTTAATACCACTTCAGCACAAATCCTCATGTGGGGTTGGGCGTCCTCTTGCATAGCCAACCAATGAATTAATTGACGGTGACTACCTTTGTGAGGAGAGTTTGCCCCGGCAAGGTAGTGAACTGCTTCAAGCAAGCTAGTCTTACCTTGTGCATTACTGCCTACTAAGATCAAATGTCCTAAAGGCAAATTTGCTTCCAAATGGCGATATATTCGAAAATTAGTTAGAGAAAGTTCGCTAATATGCACTTTGTATAACAATACTATGACAATAAACGGTGAATACCATTATGTGGTCAGTAACCATAACTAGATTATATCTGCAATCATTATATGTGCACTGACCACATATAATGATCTAGTACGTACATCATGTAAAATTACAGCATATGGTAGACTAAAATAACCGTTTAGAAATTATATTTTCATTGAACTTAATCTACTCCTATTACCTGTACCCATGAACATTGAAGCTAAGATACCATCAATAATATTACATGTCATAACATTTGCTACTGTCAACACTGCATGCATGCCACTCAATAAAAACATTCTTTCAACGACGACACAACCAGACATTATTGCAACGGTAATTCAAGATGAATCACTCCCAAGTGCTAGTGAAATAGTTAGTCGAGTAAATCAAACAATTGTGCCAGCACCTATCGAGCAAGTGACTGCTACTAAAGTAGTCGAAGACGATGATTTGACAACGGATAAATCAAAACATGTGTCAACGTTCACAATGACATCCACTCCAAAACCTGCGTCTGAAAACACAAATCAGGATACTCTGCAAACAATCAGGGAAATGACAATACCAGAAAACAATTTGCGCGAAGTTGCCATGCGTCTGCTTGGTAAATCACATATACCTCTTACAGTTCCGAGACAATTGGACTATCACAAAATCGACGACCAAATCACTTTCTCAGCCACAAATCTTGATACCGACGAACACTTTGATGTAACGGCAGAACTAGTTTACCGCGGACCGGAAGTGTATTTCTTTACACAAACTGATTTAGATGTGCACAAAAATATGGTGTCACTTGAGACAGTCATGAACAATTTTGAAACTAACATTATCCCCAATGTTAGAAAGTTTTTTGGCCAAGAATGGTCTCCAGGTATAGATGGAGATACACGACTATATATTCTATATACTAGTGGTCTCGGTAATTCCGTAGGTGGATATTATGCATCAACCGATGAATACTCTAAACTTGCGCACCAATATTCCAATGAAAAAGAGATGTTCTACATTAACGCTGATACTGTTGACATAAATGATCCTTACATGGGAAGCATCTTGGCTCATGAATTTCAACACATGGTGCACTGGGCTAACGATGCTAATGAAGAAACATGGGTGAATGAAGGCGCTTCAGTATTAGCTGAAATGCTCAATGGGTTCATGCCTCAAGTTGTAGACAAAGCATTTGCATCCAACCCTGATTTACAGCTAAACGCATGGAGCACGTCCGGTGGAGGTGCAGATTCAATCCCACATTATGGAGCATCATTTCTTTTCTTAAATTATTTTCTAGATCGCTTTGGAGACCAAGCTACTCGCGCCTTGATAGCACATACTGATAGCGGTTTCGAAGCCATGAATCAGGTTTTTTTAGAAATGAATATAATTGACACAAATACGGGAGAACCTATGACTGTGATGAGTTTTTTTGCAGACTGGCTGATAGCAAATTACATAGGTGACACCTCGTGGTCAGATGGTAAATATGGATATCACAATTATCCAGATGCGCCACTAGCAATATCAAATAAAACCATGGGCTGCAATTCTTTGTCTGGCCAACTAACTGTCCATCAGTATGGAGTCGATTACATAGAAACTGCATGCAATGTGCCTGCAAAAGTTTCTTTCGTTGGTTCCAATCAGATTGGCGTTGCAGATGTTCGCCCCCATTCTGGTCAATTTATGTTCTGGAGTAATAGGCATGATAGTAGTGATACAAAACTTACAAAGTCAGTAGATCTGACTGACGTTACTACCGCTACACTTCACTACTGGGCCTGGTGGTCATTGGAAAACAATTACGATTATGTATACTTGCTCGTCTCAACAGATAATGGCGATACTTGGCAGATAATAGAAACACCTCAAGGCACTAATTACAATCCTTCTGGAAACAATCTAGGCTGGGGCTACAACGATAATTCAGGCAATAGCAAACAACCACAATGGATACAAGAATCCGTGAATTTAAGTGAGTTCGCAGGACAAACTGTATTACTCAGATTCGAATATATAACGGATGCTGCTATCAATAAACCAGGCTTTATGTTAGATGACATTTCGATCAAAGAGATAGGATATGAGGAAGATTTCGAAGATGGTGACGGTGGGTGGCAATCCAATGGATGGGTAAGATTTGACAACACACTCCCACAAAGCTGGTCAATACAATTAGTAAATCAAAAATCACAAGAAGTGACTACGGCAGAATTAACAAATGGAAAGTCAGAATTCTCCATCGATGTTGGTACAACAATTGTTGTTGCTGCCACAACACCATACACCACCGAACTAGCGAGTTATTACATTGAAATACACTAAAAGAATACTTGCTTGAAAAAATGTAAGTACTTGCTTATAGAACAATATCAGCTATTGAAAAATCTCATTCTTATGATGTATTTTTTCTTTCTCTGTCAATGATATGGTCCACCTTGACCATCACACTTTTTCGCATCTCACTACCTGAAGTCGGTGCAAGCAACAATATTGCCACAGCACCAACTGCTGCACCACATAAAGCACCTGACAAAAAACTAATCGTGCGCATATTTATACTCCTATGCAATTACTGTTTACTTGAGTATAACACCTGGCAGCTTACAGGCAAACTTTCAACTTATCATCAACTAAGACTGGCAATTATGATAAACTGATTTTCACCAAGTTGATTGGGTTTGAAACCATAATACTATGACAAAATCAATGCATTCTAAGACTATAGTAATAACAGGCGCATCTACTGGGATAGGAAAAGCGTGTGCTTTGCACCTAGACAAATTGGGTTACCAGGTATTTGCTGGCGTACGAACTGAAACTGATGCCTTATCTTTGCAAGACGCTTCAAGCGATCGCTTGACCACTTTCTACATCGACATAGCTAAATCCGAGAGCATCCTTAGTGCAACCAACATGTTAAAATCCACACTAAAATCTGTCGGACTATATGGACTTATTAACAATGCCGGCATAGTTGTTGCTGGCCCCCTTGAGTTTGTGCCAATTGATTCACTGCGGTCACAATTAGAAATTAATGTTATAGGTCATATAGCTGTCACGCAGGCTTTGCTGCCACTATTACGTCAGGCTCAAGGCCGTATTATTAATATGAGTTCTGTAAGTGGTAGAGTAGCTACACCTTTTCTTGGTCCATATGCTGCCTCTAAATTTGCTTTGGAGGCTTTGTCAGATTCTATGAGACTAGAACTAATGCCATGGGATATTAATGTGTCTGTAATTGAGCCAGGACCAATTTCTACTCCCATATGGACTAAATCGATTGAAGCTACCAAACTAATGATTGACAAACTACCGCAGAAAGCTAAAGTGCTTTATGGTCCAGCATTTCAAGCTGCTTTACTATGGGAAAACAATATTGAACAATCTATGAGCAAGCCTGATGTGGTGGTGCGGGCAGTGATACATGCTCTAATGTCAAGAAGACCGCGTACACGCTACCGAATTGGTGTTAGTGGATTTGTGGCCGATATATTTGCGCGCTTCTTACCTGACATCCTAAAAGACTGGATCATCAAAAGACAACGCAAGCTTTAATATCACTTGTGAGAGATTGCCTGTATATATATAATCTCATCCGGAGAATAAATTGAACAATGAGTAGACAAACTCTCTTCCACGGTTTAATAGTAAGTGAGTCTAATGAGACTGTAAGTACAACTCATGTAGGAGATGAAGCGCATTACGTAATAAATGATGATGGATTCCACCGCCATGTATCTGCAGACAAAATAGACCGGGCTGTGCTTCACGAGCTACGCAATCAGATTGTCAACCATAAAGATATAATCAGTGATAGTGCTCTGCAGATGTCGGGCCAGGATGATCTGTTTACCAAAGCAATGATCGATTC
>DDZT01000080.1:555-8706 GCA_002346435.1 Anaerolineales bacterium UBA3001 | reverse complement strand
CAATGGCTTGGTATGCTCGGCTTCCGCATCATGGTAAATCATCATGGTGAAATAATCGAAATGTCTCAACCAGGAACAATGGGTCCTGACGACAACCAATAACATAACTTTCCAAATTACTCATACAGTTGGCATATCTCTTGCATCCATCATGGTAATGCTAAACGATATTGTTTAGATGACCCTGTGTATCAGGCCGAATTTAGTTAGGCAAGATAGATAGTGGATTGTAATCATTTAGTAAGGAGGTACGCTGTGAAACACTATTACTCAAAGTACTATATATTGGTGCTGTCATTAATCTTGGTTGCATCATTGTCGCTTGTAGGTTGCAACCGCTCAGCCACAGAAGGCATATTGCCTGACGATTCCACTGTTGAAGAAGTCGCAATTGAAGAAATGAGCGACTCTGATACCAGTATAGAAGACTCGGACTCCGGCATGCAAGCATTGCTCGATGATGATATTGAAGAAACAAACAATACCAATGAAGAGCAACAAGATGCCGAAAATACTACGGTGGAACAATCTGATTCCGATGGTGAAATCACACCTGAGACTGTTGTTATGGAAGAATCGGAAGAAATCACTGATTCAGTTACAACGACAGAAGAAGATACAGTAACTGAAAACTCAGAAGCCGCAGCAGAAACAATTGTAGGAGCTGGTCCTGGAACATACACTGTACAATCTGGTGACTGGGTATACAAAATAGCCCGTATGTTCAATATTACACCAATAGCTTTACTGCAAGCGAATCCTGTTATAGGTGCCAACCAGCAAGTCTATCCTGGTCAAGAATTAGTGATTCCAGGTGCAAATCAACCGGAGATTACTATTGAAGAACAAGCACCTGTAGAAAACAATACCGTAGAAGATGAAAATTCAACAGCGATAATGGCACCGGCCAATGCTTTAGCATCTGACACATATGAAGTAAATGCAGGAGATACAATGTTTTCTATTTCACAAAAACTTGGGGTTTCTGTAGATGCATTAGCAGCAGCCAACGACATATCAGAACCTTTCATGATATACGTTGGGCAAGCGCTTGTAGTACCAAGCGAATAAAGTCACAAAACGTAAAAACATATCATTGCATTGATTTATGATCCACATGGTTGTCATCAGCTAACACAAGACAACCATGTGGATCACACTGAATATGCACCACAAAAAGTCCGCCCTACAAATTCACAGGTTTTTAGTAAGATTGTGTTGAAAAAACTATGTCACATTAACTACTTACAATTATTGTCCCTTACGCTCTAAGCTACAATGGGACAACTTTGAGTGAATCATGCGCTACAATCTGTACTAAGTCTAAAATGCAATGAGTAAGAAACCAATAATTGATCATAACCCTAGCTTCGCACAACCAGTCAGCACATTAGTTCCATCTGGTTACGATGAGTATTCGTCCAACATGAAAAATGTTGTCAAAGATATCCTATCGTTATTGGATAGAAACAACATTAGTACACCTAAGCCTACAAGTAAAAGCTGGCAATCTAGTGGAAGCGGCAGTGCTGCATCCAAAGCATATGCTATGCAGGGCGTATTAAAATATCATGGTCTTGCCGACTCTGAATGGCGTACAGCCTTCATGCCCAGCATTTCAGTAAATAATGACGCAGCCTACACAATTACTCATGTGGATTTTAGTAAAACAATAGAAGATGACAATCTCCATATAAATGGAAAGCCTATTTATGGCAACAAGCTCAAGAGAGTTGTTAAAATATTAGATTTTGTACGTCAATTAGCAGGTAGTAACAATCGAGCAACAGTGCATTCAAAAAATGTAGTCAAAGGAGGAAGTAATGGTAAAGGTCTAGGTACAAGCGCAGCAGCAGGAGCTGCTCTAGCAAAAGCTGCAATAGCAGCTCTTCTTGGCACAGAAACATCTAATGACCTAAGGCTTGTAAGTAGTACCGCCCGCCTCTTGTCTGGTTCAGCTTGTCGGAGCGCTGTAGGTGGTGTAGCACTCTGGTTGTCTTACCCAGGCATTAATCATGACGACTGCTTCGCTATCCGACTTGATACTGAAAACCAATTAGATGATTTATGTTTGATTACAGTGCCTATAGAATCTAGTATAGGTTTAGTAACTGATCAAGCACATAAAACCGCCGTGCATAGTCCATTTTTTAAAAATTGGATTGAGACTCGTAGTCAAGACACTATACAGTGTATTGATGCTATCTATCAGCAAGACTGGAAATTAGTGGCACAGTTAGCTGAGAAAGATAGTATGTGCCTCCATGGAGTTTCAATGACTACAAATTCACCGGAACCATTAATTGCATGGGAACCACAAAATATTTTGCTCTTTCAAATGTGTCATCAACTGCGAAAGAAGAACATCCCTGTGTATTTCTCGACCGATACAGGTCCAAGCACGGTTTTTCTAACACACTCAGATTATCAAGATGAAGTAATGCATAATATTTCCCTACTCAACCTAGGACTAGACATCATACCAGGACAAATTGCTGGTCCAGCCAAGCTACTACCTTCTTCAGATGTGTTGACTGATCTAGATATTGTGGAGCAATCTAGTGCGTAAATTTACTAATATCGCCATGGTAAGTCATACACTTTGTTTTATAACTAGTAATGAAAAAATCCTAATGCTGCTTAGATACAATCCCCCTAATGAAGGTCTGTGGAATGGAGTAGGAGGCCGAATTGAAAAAGATGAAACTCCTTTGCAAGCTTGTTTACGAGAAGCACATGAAGAGACCGGTATAGTACTGCCTAATGCTAGATTTGGCGGATTGCTGAATTGGTATTCTCCCAATGTCCACGGAACACTCGCACTTTACACTGCTCAAGTTAGATCTGAAACAATATCTGAATGTGATGAAGGCGAGTTGCAATGGAAAAAACGCGATTGGGTTTTTACTTCTAGTGAAGTAGTACACAATGTACATGTTGTTGGACCGCTAATAATAAATGGTGCGCAAGCATCTATATACCACTTCGAATACGATAGTTTTGATAATATTATCAATTATGAGCGACACGAATGGATGAGTTCATTGAATAAACAGGACTATCAGTGATAATATCTAACATTTTGTATAGGTAAGGCTAATGTTTTGTATACATATTACGTATATAATAAAAGAAGTAGGATGCAATTCAATTATATTTGCTTGATGTCGCTGTCAATACACAAATAAAAATGGGTATACTAACATGATGAGATTTGATCGCTTTACAGAACGTGCACAGGACGCTGCAGCTAGAGCGTATGAGATTCTGCAGCGGTATGGTCACAATCAAGTTGATACCGAGCATATTCTCCTAGCACTCCTCGAGCAACCCGAAGGGATTATCCCTCAAATATTGGATATGCTAAATGTGGAAGGTGAGCTAATTCAACAACGCCTTGATGATGTTCTAAGAGCTAGCCCAAAGGCAGCAGTATATGGTGGTGGTGCTGGTCAAGTATTTATCACACCACGTGTCAAACGCATTATTGATTTGGCAAATGAAGAAGCCAATACTCTGAAGGATGAATTTATATCTACCGAGCATATCTTCCTATCTATATTGTCAGAAAGAAATACAAATGTGGCTCGCATACTGTCGGAAGCAGGTATAAATCCAAATCGAGTTCATAGTGCCATAGAAGAATTGCGTGGTGGCCAACGTGTTACAACACCACAAGCAGAATCTAGGTACAAAATACTAGAAAAATATAGCCGCGACCTTACAAAACTAGCTCGTTCTGGAAAGCTTGACCCTGTGATTGGACGTGATGACGAAATATTGAGAGTTATACAGGTTCTTTCAAGACGTACCAAAAATAATCCGGTTCTAATTGGCGAAGCGGGTGTAGGAAAAACAGCCATCCTTGAAGGTCTTTCTCAAAAAATAGCAGACAATGATGTACCAGAAATTCTTAGTGGAAAAACTGTTGTAGCACTGGACCTAGGATCGATGATAGCTGGATCACGATTTAGAGGCGAATTCGAAGAACGACTAAAGGCAGCAATTGAAGAAATACAGAAAGGTCAGGGAGACATCATACTTTTTATAGACGAACTACATACAGTTGTAGGTGCAGGCGCAGCGCAGGGCGCAATGGATGCTAGTAATATGCTCAAACCAGCCCTAGCAAGGGGAGAACTCCAATGTGTTGGAGCTACTACACTAGATGAATTCAGAAACCACATAGAGAAAGACCCTGCCCTAGAACGTCGGTTTGCACCCGTTTTTGTTGAAGAACCTGATATAGAGCAAACTGTTGAAATGCTCAAAGGTTTACGCAGTCGTTATGAGGAACATCATAAGGTAAACATTACCGAAGAAGCACTGACAGCTGCTACAAAATTGTCCCATCGTTACATCACAGATAGAAAATTGCCTGATAAAGCAATTGATTTGATGGATGAAGCAGCTGCCAAACTCAGAGTGGCATTATATTCCTTACCACCTGAACTTAAGGACAAGAAAAAGGAGATTGACAAATTACAATCAGATGAAGACAAAGCTAGCGCCGAGCGTGACTATCAACGTGCAGCTGAATGCAAAGCAGAACGCCTACGCATCGAATCAGAATTTAATGACATGCGTCGCCAATGGGAACAAGAGCATCAGTTAAACGAGGTGGTTGATACAGAAGATATAGCTGAAGTGGTTTCAAATTGGACTGGCATACCACTCACTCAGATGCTCGAGACTGAGGCAGAGAAATTGCTCAATATGGAAGAACGACTGCAACAACGCATCATTGCACAAGAGAAAGCGATAAGCGCACTTTCAGACGCCATACGACGTGGACGATCCGGACTTAAAGACCCCAAACGACCAACAGGATCATTCATATTCTTGGGATCCTCTGGAGTTGGTAAGACCGAGCTAGCAAAAGCTCTAGCAGAATTCCTGTTTGATGACGAAGATGCACTAGTACGAATAGATATGTCAGAATATCGAGAGCAACATACTGTTTCACGCCTATTTGGAGCACCTCCAGGTTATATTGGATATGAAGAAGGAGGCCAACTCACCGAATCAGTACGTCGACGTCCATACCGAGTTGTACTGTTTGATGAAATTGAAAAAGCTCATCCCGAAGTATGGAATGCATTACTTCAAATATTAGATGATGGGCGATTGACAGATGGTCAAGGACGTATTGTTGATTTCCGTAATACAGTCCTGATTATGACTTCGAACCTAGGCACTGAGTTTACTTCCGGTTCAGGTTCTGTAGGATTCCTTTCCCAACAAAATGAATCCATTGATGAAAACGACTCAAAAATTCAAAAGGCGCTCAAGGACACATTTAGGCCCGAATTCCTTAATCGCATTGATGAAATCATTATATTCTCACAACTTACTTCAGAAGACATGGGTAAAATAGTTGATTTACAGATGGATGAAATCCAAGAAAGATTAGCAGAATATGGACTCACAGTAAATCTCACAACAGAAGCTAGAAACTGGTTAGCCAACCAGGGTTTTGATCCAGCCTTTGGAGCACGCCCACTGAAACGGGCAATGCAGAAACACATTGAGTCCCCTTTATCAGTGAAAATGCTACGTGGAGATTTCAGTAATGGAGATTGTGTGAATGTAGATGCCACTGAGGATAATGGTCTGGAATTCAGTGCAATATCTGAGAAAAAATCGGGCAATAAAACGAAAGATAAGAAAAATAAGAATGAAGTGCCTGCCGAGGAAAAAGTGGAAGTAGCTTAGATCAGCCTACAGTACCACACTTGTTTTTTACACTTCACTTTTTACACTTCACTATCAACAAATCTAACCAAGAGCTATCTTTGAACCTTCATTTGTCTTAAATATATTGATTCGAGCAGGGAAAATATCCTTTAGTTCTTCAATATGTGTTATCACTAGAACACGTTTGAAATCGTCCTGAATAGTGTTAATAGCTTCAACGAGCTTCTGTCTTCCAAGCGAATCCTGTGTGCCAAACCCCTCATCAATCACAACAGTCTGCAACTGTGCGCCAGAGCGACGAGCCAATAACTTACTTAAAGCTATACGAATAGCGAAATTCACTCGGAAAGATTCCCCTCCACTATAAAGCTCATAATTACGTGTACCAAGATCATCAGCTATTTTAATGTCAAGGGTTTCTTTGGTATCACCTGATTTTAAAGCCTTTTGAGTATCAAAGCGCACATTCATTCTTCCGTAGGTCATCTTTCCAAGCAATTCGTTAGTAGTATTTTCTATTTCTGGAACAGCTGCCTCAATAATCATTGCAGGTACTCCTTGTTTACCAAAAGCATCATACAATTCACTATAAATGCCAATCTGCTCGGCCACTTCGTCTCTCTTAACCACTCGAGACTTACGCCGCTCTACAAGATTGTCTAGAGCAGAAATTTTCTGCCTTGCACTACCAACCTTTTCAGTACAAATTCTCTGTTCCAATCTCAAATCATTCAAATGATTCTGTCGTTCCTCAGCTGCCTCAATACTTGACAAATGATTTTCTTTTTCAAGTTCCATTTCACTAAGTTTTTTACAATCCTTAGATAGATTATCTTGCCACCTTTTGCGACGCGCCTCCATACTTGCAAAAGTTTCACTCAATTTGGCAGTATTTGAAATTTGTAATTCAACTTGAGCTAGACGTCTCTCTAACTTATTTTGCTGTTTTAATTCGTTATCTAATTTTGACAATGTCTTGTCAAGCATTCTAACTTTTTCATCCAATTTTTTATGCAAATCACGCTGCGTCGAATAACGACTGCGCCATTCTTTCAATTCAGTGGTCAAATGCACCTTTACCGAGTCCCCTTCGAGCACTTGACCACAAGTGGGGCAAATCGGCTCAGTTGCAGTGTCTAATATTTCTATACGGCGATTTAATTTGTTTCCTTCCGATTTAAGTATTTCGTTTTCACCCTTTAAACGAGAGCTGGATTCAGATGCTTTGGTTCTTTGTGTTAGCATTTCTTGGGATTCGAGTTCTAGTGTCTTGAGAGAAGACAAGCGCGTTTTTATCTCAGAAAGTTCTGTCTCTAACAATGTTTTATCAGCTTCTGACGAATAAGAACCAAGCTCACTCTCCACACTTGACAGTTCACTTTCACCTTGTTTTATACGCACAGTTAAGTCGTCAATCCCTCTACGAATGTGCGCCAAGCCCTGACGCGCCTGTTCCACATCTGCCATATCTTTCTCAGCCACACGCAACTTTTGTTCTACTTCAGCTAAACGCACATTGGATTCTGATAATTCACGTTTAGCATCAGATCGGCCACTTAATTCCTGATCAATGGATTCAATTTCACGATCCAATATACTTAGATCTTCGTTTAAAACATTACTATACTTGCGAGCACGGTCCTGGAAAAGGTCCCATTGATCAAGACCAAGAATGCTTGCTAATACAGCCTTACGATTAGATGGGGACTTAATAGTGAATTCATCCGCACGACCTTGAGCAATGAATGCTGAATTCATAAAAGTATCGTAATCTATACAGAGTAGTTCATCTATTTTTCGCTGAGTTTGACGACTACCAGCTTCTGACAAATCTCGCCAACTTTCTGTAGAATTATCATAGACATGTAATGCTAGAACAAGCTGCCCACGCTTTCCTACTTTACGCTGCCTAACTATTCGATATTTGTTACCTGTAAGCTGAAATATCAGTGAAACTCGCATCTCAGTCTCACCATAATGTATGAGTTCATCATCACTACGTTTACCATCTCGGGCTTTACCCCACAATGCCCAAACCATCGCCTCAAGCAAGGATGATTTTCCAGATCCATTATCACCCACCAAACAGGCAACATGAATGCCACTAAAATCCAAGGTTTGAGTGTTCTTGTAAGGCAGGAAGTTGGTTAGTTCTAACTTGATCGGAATCATGATATTTTCAACAGCAATTGATAATCAGTCCCCTAAATTCTAAATGCAATCTCACCCTGTTATTGCCTTTCATCAAACCATGCTAATACTAATCGAGGTTATAGGAAAACACTACTCTATTTTACCAACGAATTTGTTTGGTATAGTTGAACATGGCATGTTGAGTATACTATTTCGCACGATCAATTGATATGGGTAAATACAGTCCATGTCAATTAAGATCAACAAATAAAACGCCTCACCCATTACACAGGTGAGGCGTTTTAGCTTCTGTTTTTGCTT
>DDZT01000080.1:0-240 GCA_002346435.1 Anaerolineales bacterium UBA3001 | reverse complement strand
GCTTCTGTTTTTGCTTATATTGCTTAATACAATATAGAAAATGATTTAGTCCTACATCTCATCCTCATCATCATCATCATCTTCATCTGGAGTCCCTTCCGGTTCATCGTCCCAGTCGGCATCCTCATCCTCATCATCATCAAACTCATCACCCTCAAGAGCTAGCTCTCCTGTTGGATCTGGAGTAGCCATTTCTGGAGTACCATCTCCAGAGTTAGGTGGTGGAGGCATATCGTCGCC
>DDZT01000066.1 GCA_002346435.1 Anaerolineales bacterium UBA3001 | reverse complement strand
TGGTTTCATACGAATAGACCTCCTATCTTGCTGAGAACTATGTCCAGTAGTTCCGGAAACACCTGGCTTTTTTTCTTGTTGCTGATTAGTCCGATTTAACGGAGCTACAAAATCTGCAGTTTTATTGTTACTAGTTGAGTCTTGATCAATATTTGACATGCTACCTTGTTCCATTTCCATTGACATTCCACCTACCTTTTATACCTCTATTTATGTTAGTATATTAAGATTGTAATTGGCCTCTTAATTGTTTTACCACGCCTCGTTCTTTCTTACAACAAGCTCACATCATTTCTAATATCACTGCAGCACAATATTTTACGATACTTAAGTTACTAAGGAGTAAGACGTTTAGCCCAATCTTTGATTACTCCCCACATTTTTTGACTCGATCCAGCCCCTGTTTTGTAATGTCCATTTTCAGAATGACCATTTATACTAACTCCGTGAAATGTACCAGATTCGCGAGCCGCCCAATTTAATAGTCCAACACTAGTCGCAAATTCAGGTCCTTGCAATTGATCTACAAGTCCATGCAAGTCACTGGGCTCGGACACTCGTACTGGCAATCCTAAAGACCCTGTAGCTAACTGCCTAAATCCTGCCAAACGCGATGTACCTCCAGTCAACACAACACCAGCGGGTAGCAAGCTATCATAACCAGAACGCTTGATTTCTTTAAGTAATAGATCAAAAATCTCTTCCGCTCGAGCTTCAACAACATCTGCCAATTTAGACCTACTCATCTCAATAGGTTGATCATGTCCAAACGGCTCTACGCGGAAAACCTCACTACTATCTACTTCCTGAGTGCAAGCATGTCCATGTGCAATTTTTACCTCTTCAGCAGCTGCTGCGGGTAACCGAAGTCCATGGGACACATCAGCAGTGATATTGTTTCCACCAACGGGTAACACTGCAGTATGCCAAACATTTCCTTCTATAAAAATAGCAACATCCATAGTACCACCACCAACATCACATGAAACAACACCTAGGTCACGCTCAGTATCGGTAAGAGATGCTTCTGAAGCAGCTAACGGATTTAGAACGAACTGTTCTACTACGACACCAGCATCCTCTATACACTGTGACAAATTCTTGACAGTTGTACTAGCTGCTGTGATTATGTGAGCTTCAACCTCTAGACGAAATCCATGCATACCTAGAGGCATACGTATGCCCTCTTGACCATCAACTATAAAATTACGCGGGATTATATGAAGTACTTCCCGGTTATGGGGTATAACTATTGCTCTAGCAGCATCTAATGCACGATCTATATCATCTTGAGTAATAATACTGTCACCCGATATTCCGACCACACCATGGCTGTTAATAGCATCTATATGTGCTCCAGCTATACTGACAAATGCACTATCGATTTCATAACCAGCTGACCGCTCTGCTGCTTCCACAGCTTCACGAATAGATGTTTGGGCTTCTTCCATATTAACCACTACACCCCTTCTTAGACCTTTTGAAGGAGCTACTCCAACCCCAAGGATTTCATAATCATGATTGTCCAACAATTCGGCTACCAAGACACACACCTTGGTTGTGCCCACATCAATTGCAGTAATTAACTTAGTGTTAGTCATAGCATACCTTTTGTACTGTTATTTAAATAAACCACTATAATCAATTTCTATTCCCTATGAAATGGTGTGCCCGGCTCCACCACATTAACCACTTTAGGCCAAATATCTCGACTCATCAAATTTTCTACAAGAGTTTCATACACCAACAGTTTTGTCCCCATATTGTTCCCGGTACCAAAATAACCTCGCCAGTCTCTTCCATCTTGGTAAGAAAGACCTTGACCTATATCATAGTGTAGCAATTCTATATTCGGCCGCAAAATCTTCAATTGCCTAGCACCTTCCAACACATCAATTGGAATGTACTCGTCAATTCCAAGTGGCTCTGTAGCATCATCAACTACAATAGGAAGCAGCCAACTTAAATGATGTCGTGCCGGAAAAGTCTTACCATTCTCATCAACCCAAACTGATTTTCCTGCCTGTTTCCATAAAATAATTGGTTCTTTTTCTGCAACTTCCACATATAATGTTGCAGGCCATTCAAATTCCACGACCGCATGTTTAACACCTGGAACACTCTCAATCCTAGACTCCACATCAGAAGGATTGATCCAAAATACATTCATTCCATGCACACCGGAAGCACGATAGATCTCGTCTCCGGGCACATAATCGGTACTTACAAGCTCTATAGAGTCGACAAAGAAATTGTCATTTGTTATCACATGGCCAAGCAACAATCCAAACAAAGTTACAATACCCATGCTTGCGAAACGCCAGCCTACCCGATCGAGCCATACAGAAAACCTGAATGACTTTAGCTTACTAGTACGCCTAGCAAAAGCTTTTCTTCCAACTTTTATTCTATTTCCATTACGTACACGCCTTTTATTAACCTTTCGTTTCTTGCGAGCTTCATCAAGATCACGTGGAGTACGTGATATTGGCATAGTCGTCACTTTCGCAGAAGACTGAGTTATATTGACACGTCGAAGGAAAGACGGGGTTAAATTACGTAATAAGCTCAATGTAATACCTCAAAAGATCTTTCCGTAGCATCACGATGTTCTTTTCTCTCTAGTGCTAGTTCTATTAGTTTATCTATGAGTTCAGGATACTCAATTCCAGAAGCCTGCCATAATTTGGGATACATACTAATATTTGTGAATCCCGGTATGGTATTAAGTTCATTGATCCAGACTTTACCATTTGATTTGTCTAGCAAAAAATCTACGCGTGCCATACCTGAACAATCCACCGCTTTATATGCAGCAATTGCCATCTCCTGGATACGTACTAGCTGATCAGGACTAATTGGTGCAGGAATAAGCAAGTCTGAGTCATCAAAAACATACTTAGCGTCGTAATCATAAAATCCTCTCTGTGGAACAACCTCTCCTGCAATAGATACTTGAGGATCATCATTTCCCAAGACGCTAACTTCTATTTCACGGGCATCTACACCTTCTTCTATCACAATCCTTCT
>DDZT01000084.1:41087-43652 GCA_002346435.1 Anaerolineales bacterium UBA3001 | reverse complement strand
CTGTGTACCATGTCCACTGCGTAAATCAATGTAGTGAATCCAAGATCGCACTGAACCTGTCATGTATATCCTGGTAGGAGTCGCAATAGGTAAAACAAAGCGAGCACACTCTTTGGCAATACCCTGTTCTAAGAGTTCCTTATATAACTCTTCTGCCGCCCGGAAATGCTCAGCAATTTTATCTCTGAGACCATGTTGCTCTTCTAATGGAATATCATCAATGCTATTCTGACGATTAGTAGTGTCTTGCCTACGCAAATCCGGAATAGGGATTCCTTCATCAAGCAGTCCAACATCAGCATATCTCTGCGAAAACTCCTGGAAAGTAAAGCTGCGATGTCGCAATATTTGTGCAGCTATACCCCTTGTGGTATTTATTTCTAGGGTCATATATGCCTGTTCAAACACGGACCAGTGACCATGATTAATGCAATACTTTAGTAATCCAGCAAAGTTGTCATTATCTTGATTCTTGGGATTCGATACTCGAGCAATGTAGGCCATTTGCGATTCGGCATCAGGCGTTACTGTTACTAATTTCACATTTCCCATCTGCATTACACTCCTATTGCTCTGGACTGCAAATTACTTTAAAATACTCAAGCTAGCTCAATATGTTATACCATTACACTAATCGTGATGATGCTTCTGAAACATCATCTTGTATTTGCGAAACAAGATGTTCTAAGCTTGCAAATTTACGTTCATCACGTAAACGATCCACAAAATCCAGCGAGATAAGCTGACCATAAAGATTGCCCTGATAATTTAGCAAGTGAGCTTCTACGATTATACAATCATCTTCATCTTCAAAGGTAGGTCTTTTTCCTATATTGACTACTGCGGGATATTTGTCATCATCCACAAATGCGTATGCTAAGTAAACTCCTTGTGATGGGCAGGTGCGATGTCTCCATATTGACAGATTGGCCGTCGGAAATCCGATAGTTTCACCCCTGCCCGCACCCTGTACAACAATACCTGGCACTCTCAAAGGGCGCCCCAAACATCTAGCTGCTGCAGACACTTCTCCGGCCAAAATATGCTTGCGTACACGACTGCTAGAAACAGTACAACCATCTTCTTCCACTGAATTTGCAACATTCAGTTCAAAGCCAAGGACATCTGAGTTTTGCGTTAACCATTCTATATCTCCTCCACGATCGTAACCAAAAGCAAAATTCTCACCACACCATAGCTGCTTAAAATCAAGTTTTTCTCTAAGCTGAAGAATAAAATCAGCTGCGCTAATTTTTGCTAAGTCACTATCAAACTTCATAGTAACAACCCAATCAATACCCATACCAATAAGAAATGATGCTTTTTCTTCAGGGCGATGTATGTAAGATGAGCTACTATATTTACCCAATACCACAGCCGGATTAGGATAAAATGTCAACACTACAGACTGCAAATTGTTCTGACGCGACGACTTAACCATATCTGACACCAAAGCCTGATGTCCCAAATGTACACCATCAAATGAGCCTATTGTCAGAACAGTAGGCTCATTATTGTTTACATCAGATAGCTCACGAACATGGTTCATTTAGTCATCAAAACCTTTCTCGGCTGCCAGCAACCAAATTCAGGTTGTCCCTCCAATACAGCAATTAATTCACCTTCTACATCATAAGCAAGTGCCAAATTTTCCGAAACAGAATTGTCGCCTTTTATTGAATTACCATGTCTGATTTTTTGAACATCATCCGCACCTAAGCACACTGTCTGCCAACCTACCATAGCATCACCAGACGGCAACAATAAAGAGGACAATTCACAGCTATCATTCATCTGTTCTATATCTTCTAATTGGTAAGACTGGTGCAAGCTGAACGGTCCCACAACATCACGACGCAGACACAAAACATGAGCTCCACACCCAATACTCGCTCCTAAGTCATGCGCTAAAGAACGTACGTAAGTACCTGAAGAACATGATATTTCGAGAGTAATATCCGGCTCACAATAATCAACCATAACGAATTTGTCAATGCGTACAGATCTAGGAGACATCTTCACATTCTTACCACTTCTAGCAAGCTTATATGCGCGTTCGCCTCCAATCTTTATAGCAGAATAGATTGGAGGAACCTGCTCAATACAACCTATAAAATTCGGTAGCATTGACTCGATATCTGCAGCATCAATCTTTACATCTTCCTCAGACATTATGTCCCCATCAGCATCAAAGGTAGTAGTAGTCACACCTAGCCTAACCACTGCAGTATATTGCTTGGGTTGTGAAATTAGATATTCGCTTAGGCGAGTGGTATTTCCAATGCCGAGGACAAGAAGGCCTGTGGCCAGAGGATCAAGTGTCCCAGTATGACCTATGCGACACCCAGGAATAATACCTCTTGCACGATGCACTACGTCGTGAGAACTGACACCACTTGGCTTATCAATCAATAGCCATCCATTCATGGAATGATTAATCACTGTAGAAGACACTGTAGAATAATCTTGGTGGACTAAGCAGTGAATTTAGTACGATACTTATGCATAGCATCACGCGTACGCTCTAAGACAACATCTTGTGCTCTTTCTAGATTAGTACCATAA
>DDZT01000084.1:0-40942 GCA_002346435.1 Anaerolineales bacterium UBA3001 | reverse complement strand
AACTGACACCACTTGGCTTATCAATCAATAGCCATCCATTCATGGAATGATTAATCACTGTAGAAGAATATTGGTGGACTAAGCAGTGAATTTAGTACGATACTTATGCATAGCCTCACGCGTACGCTCTAAGACAACATCTTGTGCTCTTTCTAGATTAGTACCATAAATACTTGCCCCGGCTGCTGCTTGATGTCCTCCGCCACCGAAACCCCTTGCGACATCAGCCACATCAATACCATTCAAGGATCGCCAACTGATTTTGACCTCAGAATTTGCACGTTCAACAAAAACAACAGCAACTTCTGTTCCCTCAATTGCTGTCAATTGCGATACAACATCAGCATCACCCCTAGCTGTATATCCAATATCTGCTTTACCTTCCAATGTGACTTGAGTCCAGACCAAGCCATCTTCAAAACTTACATTTCCTAAAGCCTGTCCCCAGAGCTTGGTAGCTTCATAAGAGCGTCTGTGCAATGTTCTATGATAAATATCATGTAGACTAACATCATACTGCATCAAATGATGCGCAGCAGACAAAGTCTCGGACCTTGTACTACTAGTACGAAAACCAAGCGTATCAGTTACAAGACCAGTCAACAAACACTTAGCCACTTTATCATTCATTGATAATCCCAATAATGTCAACAAACCAACTAGGTACTCAGCTGTGGCAGCCGTTTCACTGTCTACAAGATTAATAATCGCAAAATTGCTGTTGCTAATATGATGATCAATGTTAATATCAATTGGAGCTGCTAGTTTTTCAACTAAAACCCCTAATCTATCCAAGTCGGCTGAATCTACTGAGACTAACATATCAGCATCAGGAGGAATATCATTAATGATGTCCTCGCTACCGGGTAGAAAAGAAAAACTTGCAGGAACATCATCCGGTAATGATGACGAAACTTTTTTGCCTATTGTCCTCAATGCCCACGTCATGCCAAGCACTGAACCCACTGCATCTCCATCAGGACTTTCATGACCTACAACACATATGTGGTCTGCCCCATGCAGCCATTCTTTAGCTTTAAGAATTTCTTTTGACACGGGCATCCTCATATGAATCATTTATACCATCAATGATCTTTTCGATTTTCGCGGCTTTATCTGGGGTGAAATCCCAATGAAAATGAAGTTGGGGGATACGCCTTAACTTTAATTTTGATGCAAGTTCATGTCGGACAAATCCCGCAGCACCAGTTAGAGCTCTTAACACCTGCTGACTTCTATCCTTACCTTGTGATGGTGCACATACCCAAACATTTGCATGTTCAAGTTCTCTATCTACATTTACATGGGTGACAGTAACTAAGTTTAGACGATCATCTCGCATACCATTACTAATTAGAGAAGCGATGGACAAATGCAATCTCTCAGCAACACGTTTCTGATTGATACCCCGGACACGGCCCATATCATCTTACCTCTTCCAAAACATAACATTGCAATGCATCTCCAATCTCAAAGTCTTGAAAACCTTTAAGTCCTATTCCACACTCAAACCCTTTACGTACTTGATTCACATCATCTTTTTCATGTTTTAGAGAGGAAATACTACCATCATGAATAACTTTGTCACCCCGAACCACACGAGCCAGAGCCTTTCGACGAAACTCTCCTGATCTCATATAACAACCTGCAATTTGACCTATTTTTGATATTTTGAATACTTCACGCACCTCTGCTTCTCCCACAACCACCTCTTGTTCTTCAGGTTCTAATAGGCCTTGTAGTGCTTTCTCAACATCTTCCACCAATCTGTAGATGACTTGATATTCACGAATAGACACTCCTTTAGTACGAGCTAAATTTTGAGCAGACGTATCTGGCGTGACGTTAAACCCGATAACTATAGCTCTAGAAGCAATAGCAAGAAGAACATCGTTTTCATTAATGTTCCCCAATTCTGTATGTAAAAGTCGAACTTTTAGTCCTTCTGTTCCAAGTTGTTCGAGTGAATTAACTATTGGCTCTAAGGAGCCTTGAACATCGACTTTTACTACAAGATTCAATTCCTGTGTTTTCCCAGATTCAAACTCAGCAAAAATGCTCTCCAAATCAACCATAGGTGAGATCTGTCCAATCGTCTTTTGCGACTTATGCGTTTCGGATGCACTTGTTCTTGCTTGACGAACAGTCTCGACAGTCTTAAACGTATCACCAGCCCTAGGGGCCACATCTAAACCCATCACCTCAACTGGACAAGATGGAATTGCCTCATCAATAGAATCACCACTATGAGAAAACATTGCCCTCATTCGTCCCCAAGCACCCCCAACTACTACTATATCGCCTTTTCGAAGGGTCCCATTTTGTACTAACAAAGTAGCAATAACACCACGATTTTTGTCTATTTTGGATTCTATAACCATCCCCGTACCGTCAGCATTAGGATTAGCATTAATCGCAATATCCTCACTAATCAACAAGATGGCTTGTAGTAAATCATCTATGCCTGTCGAATCTTTTGCTGATACTGGCACTACCATAGTATCACCATCCCATTCATCTGTAGTTAAACCGGAATCCGACAATTGTTGTTTGACTCTTTCCGGATTAGCCCCAGTAACATCTATCTTATTAAGAGCCACAACGATAGGTACGCCCGCAGCTTGAGCATGTGCAATCGCCTCTTTAGTCTGAGGCATTACCCCATCATCAGCTGCAACCACAAGCACAACAATGTCTGTGGATTGAGCACCTCTAGCTCGCATTGCAGTAAATGCCTCATGACCCGGAGTATCTAGGAATGTAATTGGTCGACCTTCCCAATCAATCTGATAGGCACCAATATGCTGGGTAATTCCACCTGCCTCAGCTTCAACCACGTTAGCGCGACGGATTACATCCAGTAATGAAGTCTTACCATGGTCTACATGCCCCAAAATTGCTACAACCGGCGGTCTTTGCTCTAGATCAGTTTCATCTTCCTCTTCAATAATCTTACGCCACTCAGGCAAAGCAACACTAGATTTATCTTCTAATTCTTCTTCAGAAGCTTGTGGTTCAACTTCACGCCCCATCTCCTCAGCTACTATTGCTGCCGTTTCGTAATCAATTTGCTGGTTAATGTTAGCAATCACGCCATTAGCCATAAGTTGTTTGATTACTGCAATTGGACTAACCTCAATAAGATCAGCCAATTCCCGAACAGTAACCAATTCGGGAACTATTACGCGCGTACTTTTATCTTCAGTCACTACACCACCTCAAAACTCATTTTTGCAGTAATTTTCTCTATATCCTTCCTAAGACCTAGTAGATTATCTGGATGATCATCAACACGCAAGGCTTTAGTAAGAACACGCCCATCTAATATACGACCCCAGCATTTGTAATTATCATGAATATAAGCACCCCGACCATTACGTTTACCAGTTTTATCAACCAAAATCCCATTTTGGCTATTCACAAGTCTTATTAATCCATGCTTAACATCAGTCGACCGACAAGCAATACATGTTCTTATTTGTATTTTTTTCATTTTGTTGGTCATTTGCACAGTTTATACTTAACTACTCGATATCTTCGATTTCATCTTCCCAGTTAAACTGTCCCCTGCTACGTTTATGTGAATGAGAAGTTATGTACACTCCTCTTTCATCATCAAATACAGTTGTGCGTTTCTTACGACGCTTTTTCTTTTTATCTTTCGATTGTAATAATTTGTCAATGTCCTGACCATCTCCTTCATAATCTGGAACCATTGTGTCATCGGTTTGCTCAATAGTCTCAGCAAATGTACTATCATCGTCTTGCAAATCCACTTCTAATTCTTCCTCAGCAGTTTTTGTTTTCTGTTCATCACCATCAACGACTTCCGGCTCCAACAATTTAGATTCTGACTCGTCACTATCAATACCTGTATCATCGAGGATATCATGCTCTTCATCAACCATTTCAGGTTCAGGCATATCAGCAGCTAATTCATTCAGCTTGCCATGTATGTTCTCAACCACCTTCGGCCCAATACCGCTCAATGCCAATATAACATCCGAGTCCATAGACAATTGTTCTAACACCTGTCCAACTGTCTCAAAATTAGCTTCCGCTAAAATGGTTCTTATACGATCAGTTAGACAATCAGCATCACCCAACGAAAAACTATATGCAGATTCAGGAATTCCAGCACGAACAACTTCCAGTTTAGCCCTTCTTTCAGCAAGCTCAGCTTCATGCATCTCAAGCCTTCTTTCCTCCACAGAATTGACTAAACTTGTCAAAGTACTATATTCCTCTGGCATAACAGGTTTGCCTTCATCCATTTTACCCAAAGTAATTTTAACCCTTTCCCTGTCAGATTCCAATTCTACAGCGAGCTTGCCGTAATAATCATCATCACGAAGTCGATCTATTGATTCATGCGCAGCCTCAGCCAAACTTTTTATATCAATGCGCCAACCAGTAAGCTTCGCAGCAAGACGTGCGTTCTGACCTTCACGTCCAATAGCGAGAGACAATTGATCGTCAGGAACAATTACAGTAGCTGTGCGCCCTTCTGGAGTTGTATCATCCTCCAAATGCACACCAGATACCCGAGCTGGACTCAGTGCTTTTGAGATAAAGACAGATGCATCAGGATTCCATTGAATTACATCTATCTTCTCTCCATGTAATTCCTTTACAATTGACTGAATTCTCATTCCTCTCATACCAACACAGGCTCCTACAGGATCAATACCCTGCTGCATAGCATCAACAGCAACTTTTGACCGATATCCAGCCTCTCTAGCTATAGATTTGATCTCAACTATTCCATTATAAATTTCAGGTACCTCCATCTCTAATAAACGTCGCAACAAATTGCGATGTGTACGTGAAACTATTATCTCGGGACCACGCGAGGTCTTTCTGACTTCCACCAAGTAAACCCGCAATTTTTCATGAGTACGATATCGTTCACCAGGCATTTGCTGATTCCGAGGCATTTGCGCTTCTGCACGGCCTAAAGATAGGGTAACACCTTTCATGCTATAGCTCTGAACCGTACCGTGAATAATGTCACCCTCACGCTCAATATATTCTTGATACTGACTTTCACGTTCGGCTTCTTTCAGCTTTTGTAATATCACTTGCTTTGCTGTTTGTGCTGCAATCCTACCGAAACCAGAAGGTGTAGAATCAACTTTAATCAAGTCGCCCAACTGCACTTCTGAATCTATTTCACGAGCTATTGATAAAGCAACCTCGGTACGATCATCTTGAGGATCATCCACAACTTCTTTTTCTGCAAAAACGGATACTTGTCCACTTCCAGGTTCGACCCGAGCAACTATTTCCTGAGCATCCGAAGCAGTAACTGATTTCCTATATGCTTGCTCAAGGGCCAATTCTACAGCCGATATTATCGTTTTAGTTTCTAAGCGACTTCGTTCTGCAATCTCATTGAATGCTAGTGCAAATTCACTTTTCATACTATGTTGTTCTCCCGCAGTATAATAACTTTCCAAAAAAAAAGAAGCGGGGCTCACCCACTTCTCAATATCCTAATTCATTGTAACCCTTACTGCCGAGATTATATCATAGCCACAGAGTCGATGCAAACATTATTACTTCAACATCCTTGACCTTCTGTGGCAATCTACACGCCATCTATTTATCCACCTGGCAACCATGTAACTCAGGCAATATACGACGAGACAAATTACTCTGAAGCATCTTATTTGGATCGCACATAACTTTTAATTCAACTAGTCTTGAAATCGTTTTTGGCCCCAGAAAAGACCGCGTAGCTTCGGGTTTAAGCGTGCTATCTTTTGCAAAATAGAAACGGCCTCCTGCGTCCAGTACAATCTCATCTAGCTTAGCCAAAAGACTTGATAACCGAGCACGATTTCTATCTTTCACTGAGAAGTCCATAGCTAGTGAAAAACCATCCAAATTGCAAGAAATCAGGAAGTCATCCTTCCTATGCCTTTTGACAACCCCCAAGTAAGGTTGTAATTTGCTATCGGTACAACATTGAAGTATCTTAGAAAAAACCGTGTGGGCATTTCTAAATGGGATAAAACACTGGTACTGTATTAGACCTCCCGGCCAAAAAACTTGCTTCCAATTGGGTATATAGTCAAGCAAAAAGTTAAACTGCGCAAGAGATTGGACGAATCCATGACCATTGCGGAGCAGACCCGAATAATAACGAACCGTATTAATAATTTTATATCCCATACGATGATTCAACATTCGCAAGAAGAGCCATAGATATTTAGCAGGTAGAATGCCAAATATTGCAGATGGCAATTCATGCTTGTTGTTGGATATATCATCTGTCAAGACATTTTTATTTGATAACTCTTTATGCCTTGCTGTGTGCACAATACCTCTGCCAATAGAACTGCCCACGACTGTACAATCCACCCAACCTACTACATAGTCTTCAGCTTTATGTGAATCGATAATATGTAAAAGATCATCAAGATTAGCAGCGGACAATGCTGTGACCTGCACTGCTCCTGATGCAATTTGCTTCAACTTTAAAGTAATAGATAGAAAACATCCCAGCATGCCAAACGATCCCAACATGCCGAAATAAAGATCCTGTGATTGAGATCGACTACAACGTACTGTTTGCCCATTAGGAAGTAAAGCCTCAAACTCGATGACATGTTCACCGAATGATCCTACCTGCCAGTGATTTTTGCCATGAATGTTCATTGATGCACACCCACCAACTGTGGGATTCATAGTTCCCGGGACCACGGGTGGCCACCATCCGGAAGAAACTACTCTCCTCCATAATTGAGCTATAGTCACTCCTGACTGGACTGTTATTATTCCATTTTCGGAATCCCAGTCCAATATACTATTCCAACCTGATAGGTCAACAAGAATCTGCTCTCCATTTAGAGAAGCATCACCATAACTCTGGCCTGCCCCTCTGAAACCGACTGTCATACCACTACTTTTTGCTAGTTCAAAAATATCCATCAGCTCATTCTTATCCTTAGGATAATACACATAGCAGCATGCTTCAGAGGCCATACCCCAAGCCATTTCTCTCCGGATGGATTGATATGAAAGTTTACTCATTGGCAAAATCACGTTTTATCACGTTTTTCAGATATTCAACTTGCGAAACAAGATAGATGGAACAAGCCTAATCAGGCCACTTATCACGAACCACCGTGAAGGCACATAAACAACCATACGACGACGTTTGATGGCTCTCCACATATATTCTGCTGCCAGCTCTGCTGAAATTGGCCACAATTCTTTGTCTGCGTTTTTCAATAGCGAAGTACTAACTTGACCTGGCTTAATAGTTGTCACTACAACTCCATGGCGAGAAAGTCGGTTACGAAAACCCTCAACATAAGTATGTAAGCCTGATTTGGAAGCCGCATATGCTGACATACCCATACGACCCCTGTCACCAGCCACGCTACCAACTACAACGATGTGTCCTGATCTGAGTTTTTGAAAACGTTCGCCCACCAAATTCAGCCAGGATACTGACCCCAGCAAATTTACTTGGAAAGTATCTAAATCATTTCCAGTACTATATACCGAAGGATCGTTAGGAAATTGAGTTCCTGCATTGTAGATAAACAAATCCAACCCGCCCAATTGAGCGCAAACTTTCAAGAAAAGATCAGGGATCCCTTTAGTGATTTTTACATCATGCAAAAAATAAGCGGCTTGACCCAAAGTATCATTGTTAATTGTCTCGCAAAGTTTTTGAAGCTTATCTTCCCTTCTAGCCAACAATGCTAACCCGTAACCTTCTCGAGCTAGTCTCAATGCTAAAGCTTCGCCTATTCCAGAAGAACCTCCAATAATAATAGCGCGCTTGACTGGTTCTAAAGGCCTCGTAAATGTGATTTCTGACATATTAGGATGCTTTATATCCTACTTTAATAAACATATTTGATATTGATATCAGACAGATGACTCATTGTACCTCAATAGATAAATATTATGTAAGAAAGAGCTATTTTTAGAGTTTTAGAGTTATAAAAGGCCATGCCGGCCTAACCTAAGCGGGGGGGCACCGCTAGAAACCAGTCCGGCACAGCGCCGCATATTATAACGCTTACAACATAATCTGTGTTATGCAAGTTTCCGTTTGCGAGCCCTGTAAGGCAACACCGAAAGTGATATGCTGAACAGATATAGACTAAACAGTGGTGCCATTACTAGCAACATGTTAAAAGGATCAATTGTTGGAGTAATAGCCGCAGATAAAATAGCTATTATGACTACAGCTATACGCCAGCCACGCATCAGTTTGCGTGGAGTTACTAAGCCAAGCCAAGCAAGACACATAATGACAAGTGGCATTTCAAATGCTAAACCAATCCAAAGTGTAATAGTAAGCACAAACTTGATAAACGATCTTGATGTCCAATTCACAATAAAGAGCTCATTCATGAATTGGCTTAGAAAATCAATAGCTGCAGGGGTCATAATAAACCACGCAAAAGATGCGCCAGCTACAAAAAGCAAAAGAGCTCCTGGTATAACAACAATCATTATATTGCGCTCACGAGTGGTTAGTCCAGGACTCACAAAAGCAATTATCTGATAAATCAGCATAGGAGATGATAAGGCCAATCCACCTGTCAAACCAACACGCAAATATACGGAGAATCCCTCTGTTGGCTCAATTATTTGAAGTAATCCACCATAGGGTTCTGTCAAAAATACAATCGCTCTTTCAGCGAAAAACAAACTCACACTGGAACCCACAATCATCATAGCCGCACACCACAATATGCGCACTCTCAATTCGGAGAGATGCTGCAACAATGGCATATCACCTGTTGACTTGGTTGCATCTAGTTGAGCAAAATTCATCTGTCTAATGTGTTATCGAAACGCCAAGCGTCATACAAATTAGACACTTTAGAGGTCTTTTTATCGATTTGAATATATTCCTTCTTAGAAGAATCATTCCGGTTTTTCGTATCTACACGAGTTTGTGGAGTATTATCATTGGATTCGGAATCGAGTGAGTCCATTGGTATACCTAACGTCGAAGCAGTTGTACTGTCTACTGATTCAGGATATGACTGTAATTCAGAAGCAATATCTTTTATGCCTCCTATACTTTGAATATCACCAAAATATGAATCAGTATCTTCTTTGATGTTGTGCACCTCTGCTCTAAATGCAGCTGCTCCCTCCTGCCAGTATACAGACATTTTCCTAACGAAGCGGCCCGCACGAAACGCATAATCTATCATTCGTTCCGGACCTAATACAAGTATGGCAATTACTGCAATCAAAAGCAATTCCCAACCGCCAATCCCGCCAAAACCATTCATGTTTCTATAGCTCCAACATCAATGTTAGACAATAACATCTGCCTGACATCATTTTCTTTGGCAGCGAGGGCCCCAAGCACACCATTAACAAAACGGTATGACGAATCACTTCCATATCTTTTGGCAAGCTCCACTGCTTCATTTATAGCGACCTTAAGGGGAGTATGACCATAAACTCCAAACTCCCAAATCGCAATGCGTAATATATTTCTATCAATATATGGCATCTGGGTCAAAGGCCATTCTTGAGCATGTCGATGTATTACTTGATCCAACCATGCTCGATGTCCCCATGCACCCTTGACCAATTGTAAGGCAAAATCTTTGCTGTCTTGTTCTTGATCAATGTATCCGCGAACACATACGAAGGTACCTTCAATGGAATGACCACTGCAGTCCATTTCATACATAATCTGCAATGCTAGTCGACGAGCTTTACGACGTGCCTTCATCAGTCATTACCCTAATCCTAATTCATTACCTGTCACATATCATTTCAGCTACCAAAGACAGTGATTTGCGTATAGATTACCAGTCAATCTCAATCAGATATTTATGTGTTCACATATCTATATACATGCATAGATATAATGCAGAAGTTGTTAAGCCATTACCATCCCACCATCAACATTCAACACTTGGCCGGTTATGTATCCAGCTGTTTCTCCTGCAAGAAATACCACAGCTTCAGCTACTTCCTGGGGTTCACCCCATCGACCCAATGGTATATGTGATAGAGTTTTTTCTTTCAATTCATCAGGTAAATCATCAGTTAAAGTAGTAGGGATAAATCCCGGTGCAACCACATTTACAGTGATTTTGCGTGACGCAGTCTCTCGTGCCAACGACTTGGAAAACCCGATCATTCCTGATTTAGAAGCAGCATAATTAGTCTGTCCGGGATTACCAGCAATAGCCGACACTGAACTTATGTTCACAATACGTCCATAGCGCTTGCGCATCATTAGTTTAACAGCAGTCTTACAACAATTGAATGTACTTTTCAAATTCACCCTCAAGACTAAATCCCATTCCTCTTCTGACATACGCATTAGAAGCTGATCACGTGTTGTTCCCGCGTTGTTGACAAGTATGTCAAGATTTCCATACTTGTCCAATGCATAGTTGATAAGACCCTCTGCCTCAGATAATTCTGAAACGTCTGCTTGAAACACGGTGGCGATATTACCCTTAGAAACAATATTATCAACTGTTTCCTCAGCTCCTTCCAAGTCCTTAGCACAATTAACTACCACCTGAGTACCACGAGCTGCTAATGTTTCTGCAATCGCTCGGCCTATACCCCGCGACGAACCAGTTACTATTGCTACTCTATCTGTAAAATCGTTTTTCATTGTCAACACCAACTTAAATTTATATTTCCGAAATCCACTGTTTGCGAACTATATGATAGCTGCATTATACAGCAATTGCCATCTCTAGAAACCGCTATGACAAAAGTATGCTCGATGCTCATGACAATTTATTATCCTAGCATAGATAAATGCATAGATAAATGATATTTATAGTTTATTTCTTATAACATTTTGTTAGACATTTCATACACTTTTCATATATTTCCAAGGTTATAATATACATACTGTAATAAAAGTTTCTATAATTATGATTAATAGAGATTGTTATATACAGCAAAAAATAAATCGAAAAGCTTGATAAATAAAAACACCGTTGATTTTTTATCAGAGCAGGAGGAATATATTGTGAGTAAAATGAAAGTTTTGGCTTGGATACTTCTGACAACAATACTACTTGCGACCACTGCATGCCAAAGTGATCAAAACACATTGGAAGAGACTAATAATGTGCCAGAAATAACCCAAGACTATGGTGTGATTGCTGAAGGACAATTGCTTCCACATCAACATGTTGACCTAGCTTTCAATATGTCAGGCAAAGTCACTGAGATACTACAATCAGAATCTACTTTTGTTAGAAAGGGTCAAATTATTGCTCGACTAGATAATGAAGATAGCTTAAATGCTTCTTATGCTCAGGCTGAAGCAAATTCGAAACAAGCTCTTAATGCAGTAAGAGCAGCAGAGCTAGATTTAGATCAGGCAAACAACAACGTACAACAGTCCGAAAACACTCTAGCACAGGTGCAATTAGAACAACCACAAATAACGCTTGAAAGCGCACGTGCCCGACTAGAAGTCATAAGTGCTCAACAGTCATTGGACGCCCTGCAGGACACTGCTACATTGCTTCCTGCCCAAATCGAAAACGAAATACAATTAGCCCTTACACGTATTCAGACTGCGCAAGATTCTTTGCCTGCAATCGACAAACCAGATGTTCAATATTATGCGCAACAAGTAGATTTGGCGCAAAACGCATTGGAACAATTAAGGTTAAATTCTACGATAATTGACATAGGTGCTTTGACTGATGCTGTAGACAGTACTGCCGATTTAGTTGAAGACGAGAAGGAATTTCTGGATAAAGTCCAAAAAGCAATCGATGGGTGCCAAGTAAATGTTGACGGCGACGACTATACCAAATTGATATTTAGCCAAGACTTGACTTACAGAAACACACTTTACAAATCAGGAACTGTGTATGATGTGGACAATTGGATTGCCGATGAATTGTTGGATGATTATGCTACCATTGTCAGTAAGGCAACGCTCACTTGCGATACCAGCCGGAAGGTGACCATAGATGGTCGCAAAACTACATTAGATGATGCGCAAGAACGTTACAATGATGTTGTTTCCCAGTACGATGAGGCAGTGGAACAATTGGGGAAATCTCGGCTACAAAACACCAAACTGATCAGCACAGCCGAAAGTGATTTAGCACAAGCACAACGTAACCTTGAATGGGCTCAAAGCGGAGAATACAGTCGGGAAGGAATTATAGCTTCTGCAAATCAGTCTGCTGATGACCCTGCTGTACCACAGTCAGTATCACTTGCAACTCAACAATTAGAGGCCGATATAAAATTAGCAACAGCACAATTATCAGATGCACGCAATCGACTAAGCGACTTGGAAGATGGTATAGATCCTGACGCATTAGAATTATCCAAAGCAAGCTTGGACCAAGCCCAAGCTTACTTAAGCTACACGAATACTCAGATAGATCAAATACAGTTACGGATATCGCAAGCAAAAATATCTGTAGACCTAGCAAAGGTAATAGAAAAATCTACCCTACTGTCACTCAATACAGCAAGAACACAAATGAGAGCTTCTCAAGCGGCTTTAGAATTAGCTACTCAAAACCTAGCCCATAACGAATTAGTTGCTCCCTGGGACGGAACCATTGCAGATCTATCACTAACTTTAGATGAGTATGTACAGCCTGGACAGCCTATTGCCACTCTGGCTGACTTCTCAAGCTGGAAAGTTGAAACTGATAATTTGACTGAAATAGAAGTGCCAGATGTGTCTGTGGGTCAGAATGTAAACATAAATCCTGATGCTCTTCCAGAACTAGAATTGAACGGAGTTGTTCGTTCAATCAGCCAATTGTTTACAGAAAAGCGTGGTGATGTAACTTATACTGTTACTATAGATCTTGAAGAATCTGATCCGCGTCTAAGATGGGGAATGACAATGGTGGTTACTTTTCGTGATGCCTAATCATATTAGGTATTGCATTACTTGATTATAGAAATGAAAAGTCTTTTAGAGAAATTAGGCATTCAAGAAAATAATCGCGGGTCCTGTTTTGGAACAGATGGATGGATCTCCAACGATGGCGGCAGTCTCATCATCTCTACGAATCCAACCAATGGTGAGATTATAGGTACTGTAGAAACAGCATCCTCAAAATCATACGAACATATACTGTCTAAAGCCAGTACCTCATTTATCAATTGGAGAGAAAAACCAGCCCCACAACGTGGTCAATTAATTCGCGACCTAGGAAATGCCCTACGCGAAAATCTAGAGCCATTAGGAGAACTAATTTCACTAGAAATGGGAAAAATCGCACCTGAAGGAATAGGTGAGGTGCAGGAAATGATTGATATATGTGACTTTGCAGTTGGTTTATCCCGTCAGCTTTACGGATTAACTATGCACTCAGAACGTCCAGGGCATCGCATGTACGAGCAATGGCACCCAATTGGACCTGTAGGAGTTATCACAGCTTTTAATTTTCCTGGAGCTCCATGGGCATGGAATGCAGCTATAGCTGCAGTTTGTGGCGATACAATTGTTTGGAAACCTTCTGAAATCACCCCATTAACAGCTGTTGCTATACAAAACATAACAAATCAAGTGATGACAGAACATGAGACTAGTGGAATATTTAATCTGTTAGTAGGTAATGGGCCTTCCATTGGACAAACATTGGTTCAGGACAAGCGGATTCCCTTAATTTCTTTCACAGGCTCAATATCTACAGGTCGAAAAGTCAGCAAACAAGTTGCTGCTCGACTCGGACGAAGTATATTGGAACTTGGTGGCAACAATGCAATAATAGTAACTCAAGACGCTGATATTGATCTGACAGTACAAGCTGTGCTATTTGGTGCCGTGGGTACAACCGGACAGCGTTGCACTACCACTCGCAGGTTAATTGCACACAGTTCAATAGTTGATGAACTGATAAACCGTGTTATGGGAGAATATGCAAACGTTACAATCGGAGACCCTTTGGACACAAATGTACTGATGGGACCTATGGTAAATGAAGAGGCAGTGAACAATATGGTTAAAGCAGTGCAAAGAGCACAAGACAGTGGTGGAACTTTATTGTATGGAGGCAAAAGATTGCCGGAACTAGGGCCTTTGTTCGTAGAACCTGCAATCATACGTATGCCAGAGCAAATACCCCTGGTATGTGAAGAAACATTCGCGCCAATTTTGTACATAATGGATTATGAAAAACTTGATGATGCTATCAACATACACAATTCAGTACCTCAGGGGCTTTCCAGCGCCATTTTTACAAGCAATATAAATACTGCTGAAAACTTTCTATCAGTAGGAGGATCAGACTGCGGTATAGCCAACGTTAATATTGGTACATCTGGAGCTGAAATTGGTGGTGCCTTTGGAGGCGAAAAAGACACAGGAGGTGGCCGAGAGTCTGGATCAGATGCATGGAAAGGATACATGCGTCGCCAAACTGTTACCATTAACTGGACGAACAATTTGCCTCTATCACAAGGTATAAAATTCACAGGAAAGGAGAAGAGTTAATGACTAATTTACACATTCTGATTGCCGGCGGCAGCGGACTAATAGGTAGAGAACTGACAGCTGGACTACTCAAACTAGGACATAGTGTATCAATACTTAGTAGAAAACCACAAGAAGTTAGAATGCCTGATCAAGTCAATGTCATTTCATGGGATGCGCGCACTCTATCTGGATGGGAACAAGAAATAGAAAAAACAGATGCTATTGTACATTTGGCAGGTGAAAGCATAGCTGGAAATGGTTTGTTTGGCTTGTTCCCCCAGCGATGGACACCTTACAGAAAAGATTTAATATCAAGAAGTCGAATAGAATCCGGCCAAGTATTAGCTAAAGCAGTAGAAGGTGCACAAAACAAACCGCAAGTTTTTATTCAAGCTTCAGCTATAGGGTATTATGGGCCTTCCGACGCAGAAGTCATAACTGAGTCTCAAGCACAAGGAACTGATTTCGCGGCGCGAGTATGTCAATCATGGGAATCTTCAAGTGCAGTTGTAGGAGTTGGAGTAAGGAGGATAATAGCACGTTTTGGTTTACCTCTAAGTATGAAAGGAGGCTTCTTGCCTCGTGTACTTTTCCCATATAAGATGTTCGTGGGTGGACCTATAGGAAACGGTAAGCAATACTATTCATGGATTCATATGGATGACACTGTCCAATCCCTAATATATCTTATAGAGAATGAAGAAACATCAGGTGTTTTTAATATTACAGCGCCTAATCCTGTGACAAACTCTGAATTTGGAAGAAAGCTTGGCAATACAATGAAACGTCCACACTGGATGCCAGTACCCGGACTAGCATTTCGTGCTCTTTTTGGAGAAGTTGCAGATGTAGTAGTACATGGTCAACGAGTTATACCAGAAAGACTAGAGAAAGCTGGATTTTCATTCCGCTATCCTAATATAGACGAGGGTCTACAAAGCACATTATCTGACAAGTAACTTGTTACATAATCTCACTAATTAGGTTCTATTTCTAAATCATATATGATGATAGATTCGAGTCCACCAACCAAATTGAGCCGCTCTCCATTTTCCTGTGTATACAGCCCAGCCACAATACGTGCCTGACCATTGATACTAACAGTAGGTACCTGAAATTTGTGTACATCTAACACGGTCTCATTAGTGGTCCAAGTAGTAGTGGAACGCTGACCAGCTGCTGGCAGCCCATCGTGAGATGCTAACAAGTTCCCTTCAGAATCTAATAAGTGAACAAATACCACATAATCATTCTGCAAAACATCATCTGTTGACCAAATCAGAGTGACAGTCAATTTATCTCCTATAGATACAACTCTGACACTTGAATTTCCGTTCACCGATATATGTGCATGCTCCAACTTTGGCCCAGCAACAAAGGACTTACCAACAAAAGAACTGCCTGATGCATCAGAATAGTGTGAAGCGAAACGAATAAGTTCCAGTTTGTCAGTCACATACTCTGCCTCTCGTACATATTGGCTGTCTAGAATGCCTAAAGTAGTTTTTTGTGCATCCCATTGTCGAGCTTCTATCGGAACAAACCAAAATCTCCGATATTCTTTGGCAAGCATTTTCAACTCATTAGTAATATCCGTAGATGTCATACTAGGGCTATGAGGTAACATAGTACGATGTTGTATAACATCGTTAAAATAATAATCTTGGGCTGGGTCAGGAAAGTTGGCGATGAATATATCACCTGGTTTAAGTTTAGACTCTATTATCGAGGCCATCTCTCTTAATCCACGATTCTTGCTCCACTCTGGCACAAAATAGTGGTTGCGCAATCCATAACCGACCAATCCAACACCCACTATTACAAACACGGTTGACCATCTTCGCAATTCAACTCTACTGATAACTATCTGCCAACTGGCAGCGAGTATCACATACATCGCTGGAAATGCCATCAAAAAATAAAATGGGTTAAAAGTACTGCGACGTAACAAAACCGCATAAATACCAGCAAGAGCAATCAGCGGCCACACAATCAAAACTGCTCCCCATAGATGTTTACCGTTTCTATAAATGTATGTTACGCCAACTAGAAATAACAGCGTAACAATCAAAGCTACCCATGTAGACACAACATCGGGAACAACAGGTCCTAAAGCAAAATCCTTGGCTACTAATATAAGAAAATCATCTATTGCTATGTAGCTAGGGTCTGCAAGCTGACCACTTGAAAAAACTGGAAGAATTACTACCGCCCATGGCAACAGTAGTAGTGCTATAGAAGCTATCGCGGAACACCAACGATGCCAATATTGACCTCGATAACCAAGCATATAAATTCCATGCACGAGCAATCCAAATAAAGCGTAGTAGTGGCTGTACATTGCTAGAGATCCACTTATTATGTATATCCACCAACTTCTCCAGCGCCCGCGCAGCACTCCTGGCACATTGAGCGTAGCAATTAATACAAACATAATTGCCATCTGATACATATTTCTGACATCTTGAGCTAACCATATTTGAAATGGATGAACAGCCGTTAAAATTGCAGCTCCAATACCCGTACTTCTAGATACTGACACAACTCCAAATTTGTATACTAAAGCTACAACAATAATGCTAAATAAAACTGAGGGCAACCGTAACATCTTTTCGCTATCTCCAAACACACGAGTCCACATTTGAAGAGTCCAATAATGTAGAGGAGGCTGTGGATCACCCTCGCGGACAATACGTTCAAGTATAGCCATTGGGCCTGCTTCGTTCACTACATAATTCCATGAAAACGCCTCGTCTCCACGCAACTCTTGTGACCCCAGCTGATATATCCTAAGTGCAAACGCAGTCGTTATAATCAACACCATTGCCACATAGATATTCTTATTTATATTGAATTTAGTAAAAATCATAGTCCATATTAATCTGCAATAGAGTCGGCCACTATCTCTGCCACATCCTTAATCTGTATCGTTTCGCCATCAGTTCTGTTGGCATCATTCATCATCACCCTACAAAATGGGCACGCCACTGCTATGACATCAGCACCTGTACTCTTTGCTTCGGCAAGCCTCTCAGCGCTTACAGATTCGCGTCCAGGTTCCTCTTCCTTCCACATTTGACCACCCCCGGCTCCACAACAGAATGAATCTTGTTTATTGCGAGGCATCTCGGTTAACTGTACTCCTCCACTTTCAAGTACCGAGCGGGGATCATCAAAAATTCCATTATGTCTACCCAAATAACATGGGTCATGAAAAGTGATATTTTTGTATTCCTCATTTTTCATACTCATATCAAGCATGCCACTGCTGATCAACTCACTAATAAGCGTAGTATGATGAATTACTTCAAAATCGCATCCGAACTGCACATATTCTGCACCAAGAGAATGCAGACAATGTGGACATGTAACTATAATTTTTCTTGCATTTACACTAGATAGAGTATCAATATTCTGAGAAGCCATTTCAAAAAATAAATATTCATGGCCCGAACGCCGAGCTGTATCTCCGGTACAACATTCGCGATCACCAAGGACAGCGTAATTGACATTGGCTGAATTTAGAATTTTTATGAAAGAGCGTGCCACCTCTTTTGCTATCGGATCATAAGTCGCTGCACAACCAACCCAGTACAAATACTCAAATTTAGGGTTATCTTCAACGGTAGGAACATTGAGTCCAGCACACCAGGCCATTCTATCCTCATTTGCTTGCCAAGGATTGCCTTGACGCTCCATACCATTAAACGCATTTTGTAATGTATTAGGAAATTCTCCTGTTGTTAAAACTTGATATCGACGCAAATCAACTATATCGAACATTGGCTCATTACCTACAGGACAGATATCTATACATGCTCCACACGTGGTGCACGCCCAAAGAGCCGAACTACTAATAGCATTATCAAGCAAAGGTTCAGTAGATTCGCCTGCAGCAATTGCAGCCATATCTATATTTATCATATGTCTTTTGTTTACTTCCAAGGCTGCTGGAGAAAGATCCTTACCTGTGACATAAGCTGGACAAACATCTTGACATCGATTACACATGATACAAGCAAAGGCATCAATTAATTGTGATTGACCTAATTGCTCAATTCTTTGCACCCCTAATTCTTGAATATCTTCATCTTCAAAATCAATTGGTGGCAATGCGCCCAGCGAAGTTCTCTTTGGTTTTAACAAGTGATTGATAGGTGCTGCTATCAGATGTATATGTTTACTCAATGGAAAATAAGGTATGAAAACCAGAATGCTACCAATACTTAGCCACCAGCCAATATGTTCCAAAGCAATTAAGGTATCAAGGCTCAAGTGCGTCAAATTGATAGACAGCACCGATGCAAAAGGCTGCCAAACATCTTCACCATGTAAAGCAATACCTGCACTCACACTAGCAATCCGAAAGCCTACATGTAAAAGTATAAAAAGGTAAACAACCAGCGAGTCATTTCTAATACGAGTCTTAACTCCTGGCTTCAACATAACATTCGGTGCAAAATCTAATTTCCGTGATCGTACAACAAATCTTCTAACAAAGAAATATATCACTGATATTAGTATGAACAGAGTTACTATATCTGCACCAAGACGATACAATCTACTTAATAATCCTGTCCCGTTATATTGCATACTGGGGATAAAGCCATATATAAGATCTCCGATATTAACCAACAGATAGTATAAGAAACCCCAAACTATCAAAGCATGCAATAGACCTGTCACTGGCCGTGTACGAAAAACAGGTCGCTGCGAGACTAATATCACTACTGACTGCCAAATGCGTAATGGTAACCCACCTAGTTCAAGGTCTGGATTGCCGCGTCTTATCACACCAAACAACAAGCGGAAATTACGCCAGCTAAAAGCGAATGAAACCGCGACTAAAATAATAAACAGTAGTTTTTCTGTTAGGCTGAGAATAAAGCACCGCGCTTATTTAACATAACAATTACTGAGTCCTAAGTTCTGATTCTATAACCGCCATAAATGCTTCAAGTGGTTGTGCTCCAACCAAGGGACGCCCATTCACAAAAAAAGTAGGGGTGCCCGTCACTCCTAAATCTCTACCCACATTAAAATCGTCATTTACCCTACCGCGAAACTTGCCAGAACTGTAACATTTCTCAAATTCAATAATATCCAAATTAATCTTATCAGCCAGATCAATATATAGATTGTCACTCAAAGCTGTCTGGTTGCGAAAGATACCATTATGAAATTCCCAAAATTTGTTCTGTTCAAAAGCACATTGTGCCGCCTCAGCTGCGGACCTAGCTTCCGGATGAATGTTGTCCAAAGGAAAATCTCTATAGCAAAATCTTATCTCATCAGGATAATTTTCCAGAAGAGGCACTAGAGTAGCATCGACAAACCTAGCACAATAAGCACACTGAAAGTCACTAAATTCAATAATTGTTATCGGCGCGCTTTGAGGACCTATGCAAGGATCATCAGTACTTGTAACATCAAACCTCTGTATCTGAGCAACAACATTTTCCGCCTCAACAGTTTCTATTTTGGCTTGTACCGTTTCATCACTTTGAGAACCATAATCATCTGTTTGTCCCCAAAACAAATACCCAACAGCAAGGCCACATACAAACATTACTGGTGCAAGGGCTAAATAAAAGTGGCTCCGTTTGAACGTAATAGTGTCACCAGTTTCGCTACTTGGTTCACTATTTGGTGTTGAATGATCTGTTTCTATACTCATAGTAGATATTCTCTGTGATGGATTGTCTCATGCAGCAGTTGTGATGGCAAGTTGATTAATCTGTCTACAATCTCTGCGGTTTTGAGCAGTAATTGTGTGGGAACATTTCCCCACATATTATACTTTCACACTCAAACACATGGTTCTCCGATAAAAATCAAACACTAGTTTGTATTGACCATTCAGGCAATACATAGACACCATTACAAATAAATATTGCCGTAAATAAATGTGTGATAAACTGATTATGCGTCGAGGATATAAGTAATGAAAGTACATACTAAAACAATTTCTATAAGTTCAACGGGCAACCTAGATGCTCATGATATTACTAATCAAGCAGCAAACTTAATACAAATCTCATCTCACACTAACGGTACAATCACACTGTTCACACCGTCTTCCACCTCAGGGATAACAACAATTGAATTTGAAGATGGGTGTCTAAAAGATATAAAAAGACTGTTCGATGAGCTAGCCAATTCCGATAGATATTATGCACATAACGAAAGATGGCATGATGGTAATGGACATGCACACGTATGCGCTGCCCTTTTAGGACCATCCATTACAATACCTTTCTTGGACAAACATATGACACTAGGTATTTGGCAGCAAATTGTATTTATCGATTTTGACAACAAACCCCGTCAACGAGAGATAATTGCACAAATTATCGGAGACTAATTCCAAGCAATATTACTGAATTCTAACCAACACCACCTACTAACCTCCATATCTGCGCTACAAAAAATGTTATGGTAAGACCCATTGCCACTGGCAATAAGGAAGATATAAGAGTCCATTTAGCGCTACCGGTTTCTTTGTATATCGTATGAATTGTCGTACTACATGGATTGTGAATCAAGCTAAATAACATAAGATTAACAGCTGTCAGTAGTGTCCAACCTCCAGCCTGAAACACAGCTAAACTTCCTTCCAGAGAATCAAGCTCAAACATTACACCTGCACCTGCTCCAAATGAATCCATACGGGACGATAGCACAGTAAGCATAAGAATAGTAGGGATAATAATTTCATTTGCAGGAATTGCTAAGATGTAAGCCAACAAAATTACACCATTTAAGCCAATGAGAATACCAAAAGGATTCAGATATTCAACTATATTTTCAGCAATACTTAAATCACCCATCACTACATTTGAACTTGTCCATATTAGAGCACCAGCAGGTACAGCCCATAATACAGCTCTCCATAGAACAGGTAATGTTCTATCTATAATAGAAGTGTATATTGTCTGTAATATACGTGGTGGACGATAAGGAGGAAGTTCCATACTGAAAGTTGATACCTCTCCCTTTAAAACTGTCCTGGAGAGACCCCAAGACACTGCAAAAGTTAGAACAATACCTAATAATGCTATTGTCACAACCGCTAATGCTGAAATGATACCGGCTAAATGTGCTGGAACCAGGGCTCCAATGAATACAGTAGCAACCAATATCTGAGTTGGCCACCGTCCATTACATAAAGCAAAGTTGTTAGTTATTATTGCAATTAGCCTTTCACGCGGACTATCAATTATACGTGTAGCTATTACGCCAGCTGCATTACATCCCCATCCCATAGCCATACTTAGTGCTTGTTTTCCATGCGCACCACTGCGACGAAACATATTGTCTAAATTGAAAGCAACGCGAGGTAAATATCCAAGGTCTTCCAACAAAGTAAATAATGGGAAGAAAATTGCCATTGGAGGAAGCATCACACTAATCACCCATCCCATAGCCAAATAAATACCATCGATCAGTAATCCATCAAGCCACCAAGGCAAGCCAATAGTACTAGATGCTGTTTTAAGCAGTGGATATAAATTGTCTAGAAGCAATGTGGCTAACATACTTGAGGGGACATTTGCACCAGATATAGTCAGCCAGAAAACTACTGTCAGCATAAGAACCATTAGAGGAAACCCAAACAAACGGCTAGTTACTAGTCCGTCTATAGTTCTGTCCAAGTCAAAATACGAGCTTTTTTCCTTTTGATTAACAGCACGATCAGCTATATGAGCTGCATCAGCATATATAGACTCAACCACCCCTTCATGAAACGTACTACCTACATCCCATCTAAGCTTTTCAGCAGTTTCTAGTAAGCTTTTTGTCTTGTTATCAGACATAGTTATGTTTCCTCTATACAAGCACTAGGATAAAGATCCTAATTCTCCTGTTTCCAAAGCAGTGGCTATGCGAGTATCTCCATCTAAAAGACGTAGAGCAACCCAGCGCGGATTAGGCAAATCTGGAAACACATTTTCAACTTGCCTAGTAAGTTGTTGTACTACTCCGCTCACTGCACTAGATTTATCATCTATACGACGTGGACTACAAACTGTACTTCCCGAAGCAACATCACTTATAACTTGCAGTAGTTGCGGCAATCCTTCTTCAAATCTCGCTACTGTCGGCACGACTGGCACACCTAAATCACGTGCCAAACGACGCTCATCTATATCTAGACCACGTTTTCCTGCTTCATCCATTAGATTAAGGCACACAACCACCCGATCTGTTATCTCAAGCACCTGCAATACCAAATTCAGATTACGCTCCAATCGTGTAGCATCTACCACTACAACGGTAACATCAGGTCGACCAAACAAAATAAAATCTCTAGCTATTTCTTCATCAGTACTAGTACTAAGCAGCGAGTATGTGCCAGGCAAATCTATAATCTTAAAGCGTGTAGAATGATACTCATATCCCCCATCTGCTCTAGCTACAGTTTTACCCGGCCAATTACCAGTATGTTGTCGCATTCCTGTCAATGAATTGAATACTGTACTTTTCCCAGTATTAGGATTGCCGGCTAATGCAACCACATAATCCCAATCTTCCATATCCACGCCAAGTTTTAATAATTGCGCAGAGTTGTGAGCTGGGCACACAGCACATGCTTCAGGAACATTAGCATTAAGTTCTATATTCACATATCCTCCCTATCTCGCTCAAATAAGATAACATGATTAGCCTCATAAAGGCACAACACTAATCATACTTGCTTGTTCTTTACGAAGGCCAATCAGCGCTTCACGTATCCGATATGCCGTTGGATCACCACTTGGACTTCGCATTTCAGCCTTGATCACAGTCCCCGGAAGCACACCCAAATCTAACAGTCTGCGACGTTCTAAACCCCTACACTGCTTAGATATTCGCATTACTCGACAACTTTGACCAATATCTAAATTAGACAAGCGCTCACTTTCATCCATATCATCTAAATCAGGTTCTGAAACTGGTACTACTGATATATTGGAAGCCAATAATGGTGATATGACATGCTCATCACCTGCAGCCCAAATACGTACAAAATGTTGCCCTATTTCTAGTACCTGTATTTCCATACCTGGATGCAACCCTAGAGCTACCAACTGTGAATATAATGTCTTCGGTTCGTCTTCTAAATGCACAATGTGCAAACGTTGACCAATCTCTTGACTAGACAATGGAATACCACCATGATATACAAGATCTCCCCTTGACGTAGGAATTGGGTCACCATGAGGATCATGCGTAGGATTTCCTAACGAATTTGACAGGCTATCAATATCATCTAAAGTCATATTATGTTCATGAAGCTCGGCTCTTTCATGCCATTCAGATTCCACAAATCCAGTCTGTTCAGCAAGATAATGTTCCCATAGCCGATGTGCACGTAATATATGCAGTGCAGACACACGACCACGTTTTGTAAGATTGAATTCAGTACCTTCTACCTGTAACAGACCATGTTTTGCCATTTCATTTAACAAAATAGCTGTTTGATTGCCACTAATACCAATAGCGCCTGTCACGCTGTCTAGCGTAGTAACATTATTAATTAATTCGTTCTTGTATATATGCTTTAGAGCGTCTTCACTCAATACCCTATGCGTCAACTGGCGCTGACGCTGCCACTGCCAAAACAAGCCTTCATCTGGCCTAAACAAAACAAAAGATGTTGCTAAGAGCAACGATGCATAAGTTAGCGCCAATATTGGATTAGACATAATAAATCACACCCATAGTGTAAATAAAAATTGCATTTTAGGCATGCCTAAATTATTATACACTACCCAAGAATTAGAGGCAATTCATGATGACGTCAATATAGTACCAGCGGAAACCCATAACATGCAATCTTGCTGAGGCACCAAATGGTCTAAATCACACTGTTGATACTCCATGACAAGTAATGGCTCACCTCCAACTAGACATTGCCTGGCATCATCACAATATCCACCTGCTAGACTGAGTCGGTATTCCCCATTTACAGGAAAAATTGGCAGAGTATTACCACGCTGATCAATCACAAATGCACCCTTAGTATCAAGTAGCGGATCAACAATAGCTTCCATGTCATTGTTTGTACGTGCCCAAGCAACAATGGTACGTCTTGTAGGACTTAAAAAAGTTATAACCTGATGTGTAGGCCACGTTGAATGATTAACAGTCTGAAAATTAGACAAGTTTTCAGAAAGAACTTGGTAAGCAATAGAAGCTGGCCGAAGAGACCCATCATTTCGTATCAGGCCATATGACTCTAATCCCATTACTGGACCAACATGATCAAACAGCTTATATATTGCAATGCGTTCGGCTCCAGCTGCAAAAGCAAGTGTGCTTGATTGAATCAGAAAAGAAGCTTGCTGCTCTAAGGTAACAGGTAAAATGGGATCGTACCAAGGGTGCTGCGGATCATCCATCGGTGCTGCATTGGTCTCATTCATCCAAATAGCTTTATCTATACCAAATTCGACAAGTACATCAAATTGATTCCTAATAATTTTATAGACGCTCTCAGAATCAAAATATACGTGAACAGTAGCTACATCAAAATAGAAGTTATTGGATGATGCATCTTTATCGCTTGTCACTACTTCTAGTAGACGTCGAAGATAAGATTCCCTACCATACACTATATCATGCCAATAAGTCAGACCCCCCAAATGAATCACTGCATCAGGATCGACTTCTTTAGCTACAATGTAAGCTACTTTTACTAGACGATAATAATCTTCCACAGAACCGTCAAATTGCGCACCTGGATGATCAAAAGATATATCTGGTTCATTCCATATAATCCAATGTTTTATCTGATTACCATATTCATATACAATGCGCCGAACAAAATTGGCCCAATGATTGCCAGGATCCGAAACCGGCAAATACAGTCCTTCCGGCACTCCTCTATGAGGCAACCCTTTAGTAGCCCATTTGGGTGTGCCAATTAATAACGCAGCAAGCTCCCTGCTGTTATGTGCTGCAGTATCAAACCATTCATTTTGTAGTAATGAGTGCTCAATACTATTTCGGTAAATTCGATCTCCATATTGCTCAACAACTTCTAATCCATGAGGATATACAGGAATCCAACTATTAGGACCCAAAGGTTGCACACGGTACCACTCTATTACAACACGATCCCATCCCACTTCCCATTTGTTAGCGATATCTGGAGCCTGATATGATTCCACTATCCCAAAGCGAGGATCGGGTTTAGTACCATCAGCTCTCACTCTAACCATTGGGATCATCAGCACATCTATTAGAACAACTATTATAATTATCCGCAGAAAGGACAACCGATTAAACACCAAGTAATTTAACAAATTGAAATTAGACATATAATTAGACATACCATATGATGAAACAATAACTCAACATTCTGAATACTATATCGTATAATTCACACCTTGGAATAGCATGAAACCACAGAGACTAATTTGCTCTATCATCACGTCGATCTGTTTATTTGCCACGTCATGTGTAAATAACACAGAAAATATACAGGTTGTTACATCCACTCTAGCGCCTCCTCAAGTCAGTATCACTATTGCTACAGCTGAACCAAATGCGATTCCGCAACCTAATCATAAAACGATTGCTGCATCGATTACACCAACAACTGATATTTATATCCCTAAGACTTTTTATTTGTACAGTGCTCAAAATGGTGATACTTTACCTACACTAGCTCGAAGATTTGCAGTTGATTTAGAACTCTTGTGGAGAGCAAACTCAAATCTAGCACGTACGGATTTTCTAAATAGGAACACTCTAGTTACTGTGCCTGATGTAGATCTCAGCAATTCCATTGACCCTTTCTGGATAATACCTGACAGTGAGATAGTTTATGGCCCCGGTCAGATCAATCTCAATGTAGAGGACGAAGTCAAGTCTTATCCTGACGGATGGCTTTGGCAAATCGAAGCCGGAAACGACTATCTATTGCCCGGATGGAAAGTTGTAAAAGATATATCTATGGCATATTCAGTTAATCCTCGCATCTTACTAGCGCTTATTGAATATCAAAGTGGTTTGATCACAGGCATGAGCGACGCAGAGTCAATAGTACAGTACCCACTAAACGTACAAAAATGGCACCTAGCTAAGCTCCCGAACCAATTAATGTGGGCATCTGAGCAGCTTAATGCGGGTTATTATGGATGGAGACATGGTCGCATACAACAACTTACCCTTGCTGAAGGAGAACAATATCAACTCGATCCACGCCTAAATTCTGGCACTGTAGCAATTTACTCGTTCTTTGCCCAGTTATATTCACAAGCATTATTTGAACAAGCAATAGGACCCAACGGATTTGCGGCCACATATGAACAACTGTTCGGAAATCCCTTTAATTTCCAAGTTGATTTATTAGATCCAGGTCTGACACAACCAGAAATTGCACTTCCATTTGAACCTAATGTTATATGGAATTTTACTGGTGGACCACACAATGCATGGCGGGACTCCGCTCCTTGGGCAGCTATTGATTTCGCGCCCCAATTAGCTGACCCTGGTTGTGCTAAAAGCACTGACTGGATTGTTGCACCTGCATCAGGTGTAATATCTCGCATTCAGGATGGTGTGTTAGCCCAAAACTTGGGCAATGATAGCTCAGAACTAACAGGTTGGACTCTAGTTTACGTACATTTATTACCTGAAAAATATAAGCTCAGAGTAGGCCAAAACATCGAATATGGTGAACGACTAGGTCGACCATCTTGCGAGGGAGATTTCGAAAGCACAGGCACTCACCTACATCTAGCGCGCAAATACAATGGTGAGTGGATACCGGCTTCTGGACCTCCTACTTTCTCTCTTGGCAACTGGGATGTTATAGGAGAACATCGTCCGTATCGTGGCAAATTACATAATCGTGACAGTGGCATCTCGATAGAAGCTTGCGCTTGCGTAAATGACAATCAAATTTCGAAACCACACAAATGATAGATATGGATATAATCAACATAAGGTGAGCTAATGACAAAAAGCAACTTTCAGTTTGGAACGGTCGGATCACCAATTACTACCCCAAAAAGCCCAGGTGGTTCAGCAGGAGCTATTGCACAAACGGCTGTGCTAGGTCTTACAACTCTAGAGTTGGGATGGGTACATTCTGTACGGGTAAAAGAGTCTACTTGCGAAAAAATCAATTCAGCTTCCAAAGTAAACAATGTTACTCTTAGCGTGCATGCACCATATTTTATAAATCTAAATGCAAAAGATGAGGAATGGCCCAAAAGTCGCAAGCGCTTAATGGACGCGGCTCATTATGGAAATTTAGCTGGAGCTACTGACATCATTTTTCATCCCGGCTCTTATTTCGGTGCACCACCAAACGAGGTATTGCCATTAGCAATAGAAAGACTGCATGGATGCGTTGAGGAACTAAGAAAATCATCCAATCCAGTGACGCTGCGTCCAGAAACAATGGGTAAAAGTGCCATGCTTGGATCACTCACTGATACACTTGAGCTTTCTAAAAATATACCAGGTGTTGCTCCATGTATAGATATTGCTCACTTACATGCCCGTAATGGTGACGGTACGGTTAACACTTACCAAGAATTTGAAGATATTGTCGAATCCATAAGCACCACACTAGGGAATGATGCACTTAAGAATTTGCACATTCACATCTCTGGAATAGAGTATGGTCCCAAGGGAGAACGGAAGCATTTGACTTTTGAAGAAGGAGACCTAAATTACTTTGATTTTCTACAAGTATTGTCCGATTACCATTGCTCAGGCAGACTGCTTTGTGAAAGCCCAATCATGGAAGAGGATGCACTGTTAATCAAGAAAGTATGGCAACAAATACAAAATAGCTAATAACAATTATATGAAAGCCCTGGTAAAAACAAGAGCACAAGTTGGTCTTGAGCTCAAAGAAGTTCCAACTCCTGAACCTAGCCCAGATGAAGTACGCATTCACATAATGAAAAGTTCCATTTGCGGAACCGATTTGCATATTTATGATTGGGATGATTGGGCATCGCATAACATCGACATCCCTCTGACTATAGGTCACGAATATGTGGGCATTGTAGAGAAAGTTGGTAGTAACGTCCATGATTACTCTCCAGGCGATTTAGTGTCAGGAGAAGGTCACATAGTGTGTGGTAACTGTCGCAACTGCTTGGCGGGAAGACGACATTTGTGCCGCAATACACTAGGAGTCGGAATCGATCGTCCTGGCGCCTTCGCAGAGTACCTAATAATACCTGTTGCCAATGTATGGCCTTGCGATAGTAAAATACCTCTGGAAATACTAACCTGTTTCGACCCGTTAGGTAATGCCACTCATGCAGCATTGTCATTCAATGTAATCGGTGAGGATGTGCTTATTACGGGTGCAGGACCAATTGGTCTTATGGCAGCTTCAATAGTACGTCATATAGGCGCACGTCATGTAGTAATCACCGATCCAAATCCTTATAGGCTTGCATTAGCTAATAAGATGGGTATTAGTATGGCTATAAACCCCAATGAACAGACTCTCACGGATATAATGAATGATCTAGGCATGAAAGAGGGATTCGATGTTGGACTAGAAATGTCTGGTAGTCCAAAAGCGTTAGACTCCATTCTAAAAAACATGAGTCACGGAGGCAAAATAGCTTTACTTGGACTACTTCCGGACACCACAACTACAGCTTGGAATAAAGTAATTTTCCATGGATTAACTATTAAGGGCATCTACGGTAGAGAGATGTTTGAAACTTGGTACAAAATGACTACCATGTTGCAATCTGGGTTAGATATCTCTGAGGTAGTAACCCATCAAATGAGTTACAAGAATTTTACTGACGGTTTTGACTTGATGCGTTCAGGCCAATGTGGAAAAGTAGTGTTGGACTGGGAAACAATATAGATGTTCGATAATCTACGCAGTCATATTCTAAAGGAACTCAAAAACATTAAGCAGTCTGGGCTTTACAAAGATGAGAGAATAATCAACAGCCCACAGCAATCTAAAATTTTGGTGCAGAGTGATCAAGAAATAATCAATTTATGTTCAAATAACTATTTAGGTTTAGCGAACCATCCGGCTATCATTGCAAGTGCTCATAAAAGTCTTGACTTGTGGGGTTATGGTATGTCATCCGTACGTTTTATTTGCGGAACCCAGTCAATACATAAGAGTTTAGAGAATGCCACTAGTACTTTCCTCGGTACTGAAGACACTATTCTATACACGTCATGTTTCGATGCCAATACCGGACTTTACGAGACATTGCTAGGACCAGAAGACGCAATCATTAGTGATGATCTAAACCATGCCAGTATCATCGACGGAATCAGATTGTGTAAAGCAAAAAAATACAGGTTCCGGAACAGTGATATGAACGACTTGGAAAAACAATTAAAAGCTTGTAAAGCAGCTAGATTTCGCATGATAGCTACCGATGGAGTATTCTCCATGGATGGTACCATTGCAAACTTAAGGACAATATGTGACCTAGCAGATGAGTATCAGGCTATTGTAATGGTTGATGATTCGCATGCTGTTGGTGTTGTAGGACAATCTGGTCGTGGAACTCATGAATACCATGGAGTTATGGAACGAGTCGATATTATTACTGGCACGTATGGAAAAGCGCTAGGAGGAGCGAGCGGAGGGTACACTAGCGGCCGACATGAAATCATATCTCTTCTAAGACAACGTTCTAGACCTTATCTATTCTCTAATACTTTAGCCCCAAGTATAGTTGGCGCATCATTAACATCTTTCGAGATATTGTCGCAATCCACGGAGTTGCGCGACAAGCTAGAATCAAACACCACATATTTTAGAAAAGGCATATCTGAACTAGGTTTTGAAATACCGTATGGCGAACATCCTATATTACCCATTATGATAGGAGATGCACTATCCGCACACAACATGGCTGAACGTCTTCTAGAACTTGGTGTATACGTCATAGGCTTTTCTTATCCAGTTGTACCGAAAGACAAAGCTCGCATACGTGTTCAGATATCCGCTGCTCACACCCAAAATGAACTAGATTGCGCGCTGAAAGCCTTTGAGAAAGTTATAAAGTGACCATCCAGTACCTTCCTATGACATTCGACCTACTTAGTTGGTGCAAATGTATCCATCATCAGATAAGGATCTCCTAATGGGTAAAGAATAGGACAAGTACATCCTCTTTCAATGTACTCATTTACACGAGCTCGAGCTTCATCAGGTGTGCCAGTAGCACTAATACTCAAAACGAACTCATCAGGCACGTGTTGCATAGCTTCTATAATTTGATCCTTACTAGCAGGCCAACCCAATATTTTCTGAACCTTTTCAACAATATCAGCAGACACGCCAGACGCTTGGGCAATATGTGGTTGTTGTGCCAAATACTGAGTAAGCAACGTTTTAGCTCCCTCAATAGCCTTTGCTCGATCATCGTGTACAGAACACACGATTAATTGCGGTCGATCAATCTCATCCAGGTCACGACCAACACGCTTAGCCCCATCTTCTAATTGTTGCATAGCCCTATCATTATAATTTGGCGGTACACAATAATTTAGGACAACACCATCAGCAATCTCACCTGTTAGCTCCATCATTTTTGGCCCAGTTGCACCTATATAGATGGGCACATTCCTTGCTTCTGATCGACCATGAACTACATCGAGCTCTACACCTTTAAGCTGATGAAATTCACCCTCATAAGTAACATTCTCAAGTGCGAGCAGCTTTCGTAACAGCTCAACAGTCTCTCTCATGGCCAAAAGAGGCTTGCGGCGATTAATCCCTACATTAGATGCTAACGGATCCCACCAAGCTCCAATACCACAAATAATCCGATCAGAAGCGAGATCATCTAAAGTAAGTAATGTCGATGCTAATAATCCAATGTTACGTGTCCAATTATTTATTACACCGGAACCCACCTTTATAGTAGATGTATGTGCTGCAAATGCAGCCATGGGTACTATAGCATCCCTGACCAACCTACTTTCTGCCTGCCACACCGCTTCAAAGCCTTTCTTCTCTGCATACTGAGCATATTTTATGCCATCAGCCAGAGAATGTGCATCTTGCAGATAAAGCGCTACTCTATCCATATTAGTACACCTCCTGTTATTGATTGTTTCACGCTACATTTTTCAATCGTCTAAGATCATCTGGATCATCGATATCAAATTCAACGTTAGATAGACGGTAAACATGCAATTTTGCTTTAATGCGTTTTGCTTCCCATTTATGATTTGACAAACTGTCTTTTCCAAACTTGTATCGTAACACGCCAGGTGGTCTTATGAAAAGCGCATTTGTTCCAACACCATGTTGATCAGGTACAATCCTGACCAACCTATTAGAATCCTCTGCATAGACGATTTTTTCCACATCTTCTCTTGTCAATAATGGCAAATCTGCAGGAAGAACCAGTAACCCCGTAGCACCATGTGTCAATGTTACCAATGTTGCTTGATGTAACGCGCTATTTAAATCATAAGGGCTATCTTCTTGGACTGTAATAACTTCCTGTTTGTCAGCCAGTTGCAAAACACTTTTATCATTACTTATAACTATAGTATTTTCGATTAATTCAGATTCGTTCAGCGCACTTAAAGTGCTTAATAGTAAACTGCAAATAAGCTCTCGCCTTGCATCTACAGAAAGCACATCCGATAACCGGCTTTTACTAATATCTAAATTCTTAACTGGAACAATCGCCCAGTTAGCCATGATTTTCAATTGTCCCCGACTTTAATTTCATTAGCAAAATCCATAATATTGTCTGCAAGACTTTTCTTCACTTTTAAAGATGTCATAATCGTGTCCGTTACTAGTACACGTTGCCCTATATCTTCTATTTTGCCTGCATCAGCGGCATCTTTACTATCGATAACAAAACCATCTGTAATATCTTTATACTCTTGCGCAACAGACACCGCAGATGGAGTGTATCCTAACTCACGCATCATCTTAGCTGCTGGACCCTTGATTGCTTGACCATCTACTATTGGAGACACCGCTATTATGGGTGCCGCAATACCACGCAATTGATCCCGAATGCCCGCTAGAGACAATATAGGAGCTATACTAACATACGGATTGGAAGGGCAAATTATTACTGCTGCAAGATCTTGTGCCTTCAAAGATTTGGATGCAAGCGGATTGAACACAGCAGTTTGTATACCCTCAAATTCAAATCCAAGTACTTTGGGTGAACATCCAAGACGAACAAAATACTCCTGAAATGGGATGCGCCCTTCCTCTGTGTCTACCATAGTTCGCACGGGATCATCAGTCATTGGTAATATTCGTACATCTGTTCCCATTATTGCACAAAAATCTGCTGTGATATCACTCAATTTATCTTTAGCATTCATACGATATGTCCGATGAATATGTGTTGCTAAATCACGGTCACCTAAGCTAAACCAAGTCTCACCGCCTATTTCCCGAAGTGCTTCTAGAAAATTCCAGCTTTCTGACTTTATCCCCCAACCTGTCTCCACATTGTTTAGGTCACATAACGTATACATTACTGTATCCAAGTCTGGACATATGTACAGACCCAAATGTTCAAAATCGTCGGCAGTATTTACCACAACAGTCAACTTGTCGGATTCAAGGACTTCTGCTAATCCTTTAGTCAATTTCGCACCACCCACTCCACCAGCCAGTGCTACAACTGAACCTATAGCCACTTAGTAACCTCCTGCCATGAAAGACGCGACGGTGTCTTGCCATCTTCATCTGGATAACCTAACGTAACCAGGGCTTGTGGACGCCAACTCTGTGGAAGCTTTAGAGTTTCTATCACTGTTTTAGCACAGAACAAAGGAGCACACCTCCAACAAGCACCTAATCCCATCTCATGAGCTGACAACAATAAATTCTGCACCGCCATAGCTGTACTCTGAACTGCCATAATTAGCTCAGCATTACTTCTATGTTCATCTACATATACATCCATATCGGACATACTTAAGCAAACTACAATGACTATAGGTGATCCAACAATTAATTGTATAGATTTAGCAACATCGCGCTCAATAATTTCCGAATCGTCACCATCATTGGTACGGTCAATACGCAATTGATTACCCATTGCATTAGCAAGATTCTCTTTGTGAAAGGCCTTTTGTAAGACTGCAAACCTCCAAGGTTGCTTATTGTGTGCAGAAGGAGCCCATGTAGCAGCTTCAAGCAACTTATGTAAAACATCATCTTGCACCGTATCAGTAAGATAACGACGAATCGAACGACGACTTTTCAATACTTGCTCAAACATGAAGAACCTGCCTGACTATATCATTCATCCCAACTAATATTCCTAACTAAGTTCATTTATCATAACTCTCTAATAGTTTTGAAGCTATTATCTCAGATATGTACCTGTTGCCCTCGGGCATCAAATGTATAGAGTCGGCCCTGTATTGATCTATATCAACACCATGTAAATCTACAAGAATGAACTCATCGAAATCACCAAATCTTTTTATCAGGCTTGAACCTAGTATATCGCCTCTAAGTGCAAGTCTCTGCATTAAATCGTCCACTTTGTTGGTATCACTAATTTCAGAGCCAGCAAGTTGGCTAGCCGGACGCGGTTGTAGAATAGCCACAACTTTGGTTCCATTTCGCAGTACATCTGCTACAAACTCTACATACATTTGCACAAAATCTTCGGTCGATTCATTGGCATCAGTATTCTTATCCATAGTTACCACTACTCTATGTACTAATTCCATCATATTGATATAAGATGTTTGTCCTTCTAAAAACTCCATTACGACATGAATCAACAACGAAACATCTCGAAGTTTGGTATTTATAGGCAACCACAGCTGACACCAATCGCCAATACCATTATATCCAGCGTGAATCACCAAAACATCAAATTTGTACAGATTAGAAAAATGTCTAAAACGACGTATTCCACAATCAAAACCTGCAGCTTCCAAACCTAAATTGGCCACTCTGAAGCTATGATGATTATTAGTCGTCCCATCCACATTAAGATATTCCTCAAAATATGCTGGCCAGGCCTCCCACCAATCAACACCATTTCCATAGGTTGTACTACCCCCAATAGCAGCTATATAGTGGGTGTCTTCTGGTTTGATAATCGAAAGAACCGGCCCCCTATACCCGATATAATTCATGCCAACATGTAATGGAGATGGGGTATGTTTAGAACTTAAGCTTCGTAGACCAACCTCAATAGTAACAAAAAACCAAACAAGAAACATCAATGCCAGCAAAGAAAGATAAGGGCCACTATTCAGTAACCTCATAGCCCTAATTCTCACCGGACCACTTAGCAAGACAATGATTGCAATGGAAATGCCAAATGACGGTAATATCATTCCTACAATCCAGTTATTTGAATATGGTAAAAAAGCAAGCCATGAGCCAGATTCCCCAATAGCACTTTCGGATTGGTGCAACAGCGAAAATACTAACGGTAGACATATAACAGCCAGACCCAACATCTTTATTGTTTTACTCATAGTCAGATTGAAATTGATGATTTATATTACTTACATCGATATGCTACTAAAAAAGTCTGTTGACATATGTCAAATTAAATATGAATCAGATGCTTATAACATATTCTATAAATGCGTGCTGGCTTACCCAAATCCTACAACAAACATGTTTTACACGAATTGTCATCTTATCCCATAGATGAGATAAATTTAGGAACAAACTTGTAGGTTACTCTAATTTCACCCTTGTAACCGTCATACGGTCCACCTGTATATTTCAAAGAAAGATAATCAATCATTTCCCGTGCGCCATCCTCTGTGATTTCGACTATCCTGCCACGTATCTGAATGTAACGATATGGATTTTCAGGGTCTGAAATAGCCATCGCAACTAAACCACTACGACGCATAACTCTGTCTTTTACCCTATTTCGTGCACTGTTCAATACTATATATTCACCATCATAATCAAACCACAAAGGTGTTACGTGAGGAGTTCCATCTTTTAATGACAAAGCTAAGTTCGCAAATGCTTTTTTGTCCCAAGATAAAAGATCTTGATATTTTTCTGGTATTGCACTTGCCATAAAACCTCCTGATTATCGAAAAAGATCTTCTTGTTTGTTACGTAATAAATCAGATGCCTTTCCTTCAGACAATGGATAAGGCAATCCCCTAACATGTACAACTGGACGCATTTCATTACCCTGACCCATTAGCAACGAAGCAGCAGCTGCAATCTCATCCGCTAGACCCACTTGCGTTGTCTTAAGGTCCGCTCCAAAAATATCAGGGCAACCACGCAAATCTAGTAAAGCCGGTATTCCGGATGAACCGAGAGCCAATCCTACTGTACCATTTCGCCAAGCACGACCATGACTATCATTAATGATAATCCCCACGCAAACACCAGCTTCTGTCTGTATTCTATTCCGAATTTCACTACAAATACAATCTGGATCAGTAGGTAAAAGCAATACGCGAGAGAGTCCCTCAATATGATCTATATTAGAACTATCTACTCCAGCGTTAGCTACAACAAAACCAAGACGATGCTCCGTAACTAAGATTCCTTTATTTTTACGTACAACCTCATTAGATTCGGACAAAATAACTTCTACTAACCTAGGGTCTTTTCCAACTTCATCTGCTAAACAACGAGCATATTCTGACGGAATGATCTCTTCCAAATCTACATATCTATCCTCTGCCTTTGAAACGATTTTGTGCGTTATAACAATAACATCCCCTGGTTCTAACACAATACTAGTACGTTCTAATGCAGTGACGACTATCGTCGTAATGTCATCACCTGGACCTACTGAGGGTATGTCTGATAGTGCAGTCAACACAATCTGGTCTATGGCATTCATGATTAATAATTGTAAGTGCTCAAATCAAAGATAAGACAGGACAGGACCAATGCAACTTGTTTCACTTTTCAGTTCGGCTAATACCAGTAACTCTAATTCCTGCATCCCTAATCTTGTAGAGTTTGTTCAAACTAATGAGAACTGGGGTTAAAGATTCAATTGCAATTGCATTTACTAATAACCCAGCATGGATACCAGACATACCAGCCGCTTCGACCAGATCAATCACCTCTTCGCAGGCTGATGAATCATTGCCACAAACTAACACATCACAATCAATGTTCATTTCCGGATCTTGCAGATGCGCAGCTGAGATATTTTGAAATGCAGATACTACCTTAACATCAGAGCCAAGAATTTCTTGTGCCTCCAAACCCGCAGCACCACCTGCAGGTATATGCACCTGATCCACCTTAGGTGGCATTAACGGCACTGTAACATCTATCAAAATTTTTCCACGCAGATTTTCCTTCAAATCCAACAATGTTTCTCGATGTGCACTATATGGAACCGTGAGAACAACAATTTGAGATGCTTTTACAGCAGTCAGATTATCCTCTCCAACCAACTGGGGTTTGGTATCGGGCATTTTGATATTAAGCTCGGCAGCTTTCTCCAAAGCTTTATCTAAAGTCCGAGACCCAATAGTTACTTGGTATCCAGAATATGCCCAACGCAAAGCTAGTCCACTACCTTCTGCACCGGTTCCACCAATAATTGATATTGAAGGCAACATAAATTTTCACCCTATTCAGTATTATAAAATCGCTTCCAAGCCGCACCAGCCAGATCCCTGCTCCGCTCAGTAATTTCAATTTCATCAAGAAACAAAAGTTGTCTGTCCCGCATAAGCACTTTGCCGGCACAGATGGTGGTATTTACCATACCAGATTCGAATCCAAAAATTATATGCCAAGGTAAATTCCCATAGGTTAGTGGAGTTGTAGACTCATAATCCACAATTATTATATCGGCATATGCACCTACTTCAAGCACACCAACAGGAGCTGTATTAAACAATCGACTTGCCAATTCAGAATTATTGTTAACACCCATATCGACTATAGTATTACCTGAAGCCATGCGCGGATCCTTATGCGCTACCTTATGAAGCAAATAAGCCGTTTTCCATTCTGACCACATGTTATTTGAAAACCCATCATTTCCAAGACCTACTTGCACACCTTTATTGAGCATTTGGTCAACTTCGGCTACCCCAACTCCATTGTTCATATTCGAGCGTGGTTGATGTGTTACCCATGTTTCAGTCTCAGCCATAATATCTATCTCAGCAGGACTTAAATACACACAATGCGCAGCAATCGTATCTGGACCTAGTATGCCAAATTTATGCAAGCGTTCAACTACCGACAATCCTGACCTATCCAGACTATTTTCCTGGTCAGCATTATGTTCTGCAACGTGTATGTGAAAACCAATGTCACTGGGAACAGCCATGGCACAAGCCTCAAGTGTAGCATCACTAAGTGACATGGAAGCGTGCAAACCAAACATTCCTCTAAGACGATCATGAGAGTCTCCACCACCTATTGCTTTCAGAAATCTCAAGTTCTCATTTATACCTGCTTTTGTATAATGTTCCCCATGCCTATCAGAAACTTCATAGCAAAGTACTGAACGCAGCCCAGATTGCTGCACAGCTTGAGCAACAATATCAAGGGAACCCTCCACATTAGAAGCACTAGCATGATGATCGATCAAAGTAGTAGTGCCATGTTTAATTGCATCCACAAGACAGACAAGAGCACTGAACCTAACATCTTCTTCGGTCAATATCTGGTCCAATTGCCACCAAAGACGTTGTAATATTTCTGGAAAATCTACTGGAGGACTACCAGGTATTGACAATCCTCGCGCAAATGCGCCGTAAAAATGAGTATGAGCACATATGTTGCCTGGCATCACCAAATGACCCCGCGCATCAATTACTTCCTGACCTTGATATCTATCTAAAAAATCACTTGTATCACCAATATCAGCTATACGGTCATTATCAACCAACAACGCACCATTTTTAATTATCCTACCATCATGTCCCCAAATCACAATTTGACCATTAATAATCAGCATGGATATATACCTCTACAAGTGTTGGTCTAATCATAAACTCACTGTAACCTAACAAAACCACAAACAATTAGCGTCATGAGTACAACGAAAATAATACCCTTTCGAGAATGCTGGACAAACAATCCGAGATTGTAACATAGACATACTACGACAACTGACCTGCAATATCCAAATGCAACTTGTCTTTATTGGTCGGTCCCCAATCTTTCGTTTCTCACATAACATAATATGCCATTTGCAACACCTTGTGCCACTGTAGATGAATTATTAGTCAACATCTCTCGATCAAGGTTCATGAATCCAACCTCTATGATTGCAGCCGGGGTTTTCGCATCTAATTCACGAAATGCATGATAATACTCCATATCATATGTGATACTGCCTGCATGAAAATTCATTTTAGTGACTGATTCATAATGACTGATGAGACAGTTGACCAATCGATTAGATTCTATTGGTGTCTGTGTCTCCAATGATGCGGTTACCTTATAGCCTGTAGCCTGCTCATTTATATAATTGCATGAATCAGAATGTATAGAAACAAGAGCACTAGCTGCGTAATCGTTCAAACGATCATCAAATTCATCGAGAATGTCTACATCATACCCATTCGAATATAATATATCCTCGACTTGTTCTGCAACACTCAAGTTTATCTCCACCTCAGTAAGGCCATCTGGACATACTGCACCCGAGTCACTCCCATGATGACCAGCAACAATACCAACAAGCTCTCTAGGTTCTGGAGTAGCAGTAGGAGGCACAGGACTGGCATTACGTCCTACCCGCGTCGCCATGGCTCGGGCAATATCGCGAGCCGCACTACGAGGCAGCACTGAAGCAGGTGTCCACAACGTAAAAGCAGTCGCAACAAGCACCCCTACCAAAAATACTACTCCTATGTATCTTACTATATCTCGGAATCTTTTCCCGAACCCTACTTTCTGATTTGGCAAGTGTTCAAAATCCATATGGCTAATCCTACCCTCATGTGTCTTTTCAGACAAATCATCTTATCAGTATGTCGCAAGAATAGTGCCCGATATTACTCAAAGTTACAAACGCAAATAGTTGACATACACTCACACAACCATATAATAATCATATAGTAATAGTTGCATATTATAAGGAATTATAGAACTTGAATAACAATAAGTATATGTGTAACAAATGTATGTGTAACAAAAGGGGACATTAATCCGCAGGTTGCTTTAATAAATAGGACTGATTCGTTACAATATAACGATTCACCTTCAAAGGCCAAACGACTACGAGCAGGCTAATGTTCCAAAAGTTTTCTGTCGCCCGCTTTTTGTAATTCCGTGTGGCCTTTTTTATTGCCCGTTATAGGAATATGTATTCAATAATAACATGACACCATCAACTCTAAATTCACCAAAATATCATCCAGTGCATATACCTGCAACCCAGTCTCTCGAGGCATCTGTAGGAAACACTCCTCTAGTACGCCTGCGTCATGTTACTCGTGATTTGCCCAAATCAGTACACATATATGCTAAGACTGAATGGACTAATCCGGGTGGTTCTGTCAAAGATCGAGCCGCACTATTTATCATAAGAGACGCGGAAAAATCAGGTGATCTAACACCAGGAATGACCCTGCTTGACTCCACTTCTGGCAATATGGGAATCTCATATGCTACTTTTGCAGCTGCGCGTGGATATCAAGTCACATTGTGCTTGCCAGAAAATGTTAGTCCTGAAAGAAAGAAAACCCTTCAGGCTCTAGGTGCTGAATTGATTTTTACAGATGCAATGGAAGGTTCAGATGGTGCAATAATTCAGGCTCGCGCCATGGTGGCCCAGGATCCTGAAAAATACTATTATGCAGACCAATACAACAATCCTTCTAGCTGGCATGGACATTATCACACTACAGGACCAGAAATAATCAACCAGACACAAAGTCGGGTTACTCACTTTCTATGTGGGTTAGGAACTAGTGGTACTATGATGGGTGCCGGTAGTTATTTGAAAGAACATAATCAAACAATACAGATCATTGCAATACAACCTGAAGGACCTTTTCATGGTATAGAAGGGCTCAAACATATGGATTCATCGATCAAACCAGGCTTCTATAATGAAAATCTGCCAGATATCCATTTACCAGTACGCACAGAAGATGCCCTTGATATGACACGTCGGCTAGCAAGAGAAGAAGGATTGCTAGTAGGAATATCTTCAGGAGCAGCTGCTTTTGCTGCTATCGAGTCTGCTAAAATACTCGAAGAAGGTATCATCGTTACCATATTTTGTGATAACGGGTACAAATACTTGTCAGATAGATTCTGGACAGATGGAAATAATCAGTAATGTCTTTATATTTACCTGAACATATTTACCAACAAGTCACTTTACATTTGACTTCTGCTTACCCTAATGAAGGCGCAGGATTTCTTATAGGAAAAATTATAGACGACCAGCGCTCTGCGTGCATGATTCTTGCACTAGAAAATGAATGGGAGACAAATGAAACGCATAAGCGTTATAAAATCAAGGCAAATACTTATCTTGAAGCTGAAAGTACCGCAGAAAAGAATGGTTTGGAAATAATTGGTGTTTTCCATTCGCATCCAAATCACCCAGCTAAACCTTCAGA
>DDZT01000112.1 GCA_002346435.1 Anaerolineales bacterium UBA3001 | reverse complement strand
AATGGCAACTGTACCAATATTCCATGAACACTAGGGTCTGCATTCAAGTCGCGCACAAGACCAACAATTTCATTTTGTGTAGCATCAGATGATAGTACATGCCCAAATGACTCAATACCTACTTCTGCACAAGCCTTTTGTTTAGCGCGCACATATGTTTGAGACGCTAAGTTGTCACCCACTAGTACAGTAGCTAACCCAGGCGTTATTCCTGAATCTTTCAATAGTTTTGTTACACCGCCAGCCACTTCAGAACGTACCTTTGCTGCTATGGCAACCCCATCAATCAAACTAGCTGTCATTTCAGTAATCCTTACTCCTACGTGTTCAGAACAAGGTAAATGTTTGGCATTGTTAACGAAACAGATACACTACTTAACTACTCGTACCGTAATGCTTCTATAGGACTGAGTCTAGCAGCACGACTCGCAGGGTATATACCAAAAAATATACCCACAAATGCCGCAAAACAGAAGGCCATCACAATTGTATTTGTTTCTATACTGGCCTGGACCAGATCTGCTGCACTTACCCCATAGGCTATTCCCCAACCTACACCTATCCCTGTTATTCCGCCTATCAAACTGAGCACTATAGTTTCAATCAAGAATTGCAACATTATTGTACTGCGTCTTGCTCCTACTGCTTTACGCAGCCCTATCTCCCGTGTACGTTCCGTTACAGAAACTAACATGATGTTCATGATACCAATTCCACCAACCAATAACGAAATCCCAGCAATTGCTCCAAGAAACATAGTCAGAGTAGCAGTGATCTGATCAAATGCTTCTAAGAAAGCATTCTGACTGAATACCGAAAAATCTAAGTCGTCTCGCAATTTCAAACCATGTTGCTGTCGCATAATACGTTCAATTTGCACCATCACCCATTCAACGTCCTCTGCTGTAGATGCTGACATGGAAACAGAACTAACTGTTCGTACGCCATTACTGATAGCACGGTTGCCAAATAAACGAGTATATCCAGTTTCCATAGGAATCAATGCCACATCATCTTCGCTACCAAATCCTCCTCCCCCCTTACTTTCAAGCACACCAATCACTTCAAAAAATATACCGTCAATTCTAATTGTCCTTCCCATTGGATTTAATCCAGCAAACAGTTCTGTGGCAGTCTCTGATCCTAAGACTACTACTCTGGCCCTGCCTGCATTATCAGCATATGACAAAAAGCGCCCCTGAGCCAATTCCATAGAACGCACTTGCTGATATTCTGGCAGAGTACCTTTAACTTCTACATCCACAGTGTTTCCACCATAAGTAAGTTGTAATCCCCTACTTACTGTAGGTGCCATTACTCTAACCTTCTCCAGATTATCAGACAGTTTGTTGTAATCATCATAAGTGAGCTTTGCTTGAATACGTTGTCCACCCCGTTCCCATGTTCCAGGAAATACTTGAATGTTATTGGATCCAATACCTTCAATTTGATCCGTAATGGATGCAGTAGCCCCATTACCAATTGCCATTAGAGCAACTACAGCAGCAACACCAATTATTATTCCTAGCATAGTAAGAACAGAACGAAGTTTGTTAACTGCAAGTGCGCGCAAGGCTACGCGGATATTTGCTAGTAAATTCATTTGCTTTCGTCTCCTGATATACGTCCATCATGGAGTATTACACTTCTAGGCATAAGAGCTGCCACTTTAGAATCGTGAGTTACTATGCACAGAGTAATACCTTGTTCATTATGCAATTTCTGAAATAGATCCATAAGTTCAGCACCTGTTTTAGAATCAAGCGCACCAGTTGGTTCATCCGCCAGGAGAATCGCAGGCCTATTTACCAAAGCACGGGCAATAGCAACACGTTGCTGCTGCCCACCTGATAACTCACTCGGACTATGATGTACTCTATCACTCAATCCAACAAGATCAAGTGCTGCTTTAGCCTGATCCTGTTTGTCACGGCCACCGACTCCAGCATAGGTTAAGGGAAGCATGACATTCTCAAGCGCGCTAGTTCGAGCTAACAAATTGAATTGTTGAAAAACAAAACCTATCTTGTTTCCACGTATTGCTGCCAATTCAGCATCACTCATAGATTCAACGTACAATCCATCTAGCCAATAACGCCCATTGGTTGGTTTATCTAAGCAACCAAGTATAGCCATCAATGTGCTCTTACCTGATCCAGACGCACCCATTATAGAAAGCATCTCTCCTGTTTTTACAGAGAGATCAACACCATCCAAAGCACGCACAATGGTTTCACCCATTTGATAATGTTTGCTAATACCCTCAATTCGAATTACTACGCCATCATTGGCTTGCATATCTTTATCAATATCCAAGATCTAATCCCGACCTCCAAATGGGCTACCACTATCAGTCGGCTTTGGAGTGAAAATCACTACTTGCTGACCAGGCTGCAAATCACCCCTTACAATCACTTGATCACCTTGAATAACTCCACTTTCTATAGTTACGCGAGTCTGCTCATTAGACGAAGTATCAAACAGCATCACATATTCACCTTCATCATCATATTTAACGGAATCAATGGGTACCGCCAATTCTTCCTCTAAAACCTCTGTTACAATTTTCACGTATGAGGTCATACCCAACATAACACCTTCCGACTGATTCCTAAGTGTGACAGTAACAGGGTAGCGTACCAATCCCTGAACAGTTTCGCCAAATGGTGCAATATTAGTGACTAGCGCACGAACTTCCGTATATGACATAGCATCAAATGTAACAATAGCTGGTTGGCCTATTTCAATGCCGTTAACCTCAGTCTCATCAACTGATACTTCTACTAACAACTTGTCGGTATTTGCCAACCTCACAGCAGGAGTTGATTGATCTGTTGAATCTCCAGTAAGATAGTTCAGTTCGACAACTTTGCCACTAAAAGGCGCTTCTAGCCATAGAGAACTCAAAGTAGCTTGTGCAGCTGTGACCTTAGCTTCAGCTACTGCAATATCATCTTCGTCTGGTCCTACGACCAGCTCCTGCAGCTTCTTTTCTGCATCAGCAAGTTTAGATCTTGATAAGTCAATATCAATCGATCGAGGATTAAGCAATATTTCCAAATCATCTTCAGCATCTACTAGATTAGCCTTTGCAACATCCAAATCTTCTGGCTGTGGATCAAGCAGACTGGATAAATCCTCTTCCGATTCGGATAATTCACCAGCAGCATCTTGCACATCTGCCTCCATTAGGGCTTGATCAATTGAATCAACTCCAGCTAATGCATCATCCAAATCTTCTTGTGCATCGCTCACTTTCTTAGCAGCCAGGTCCACAGCAGTTGTATTGCTCATACGAGTTTGCTCAACCTGTAATTCTGCTTCTCGAACTCTTTCTTTAGCAGCAGACACATCCTCGTTAGCTTCCAACAGTGTCCTTGTCACCCCATCTACCGAAACTGCTCGAGTACTGTCGCAAATTCTAAATAATTGGTGCTCCACAATGCCCCCATAAGTATCCTTAAGTACATTACCTGTATCCTCAAATACCTGGTAAACTGGACCCACCATATAAGTGTAACCTTTGTATACGAGCTCTTCAGTCACAGTAAGCTGGATATAGTCTTTATCAGCCTCTTCTTCAACCTTGTTTACCACACAACCATCAATTGCTTTTTGGACACTGACCTGCCTTTCTTTCATATCGTCCAATTTATCAAGTGCATTCTGAAGAGCACTAGTAGCTGTACCAATATCCGCAAGTTCGACATCTTGTTCAGCACGAGCTAAATCAAATTCAGCATCCCGCAAAGCATCTTGAAGATCCTGAATGTCTGGATTTAGTAGATCATCCAAAGCTTGCTTTTTATCTCTAAGCGCGTCTTTCTTGGATGCAACCTCCTGCTCTGCGGATGCAATCTGTGCAGTACTAGGACTCTCGAGTTCATTGAACGCATCTCTGGCATCTGCCACTGCCTGCTTGGCTTGCGCCAGGCTTGATGTGGTCGGATTCTGTATATTTTCCAAATCTTCCATTGCGTCTGCTACAGATTTTTGTGCGTTACTAATTTGTAAATCAGTTGGATTAAGTAATTCATCTAAATCTTTTCGTGCTGATATCAAGTCAGCCTGTGCCATAATCACATTTTGTGGAGCACTCAATGGATCAAGTTCCATTAAAACATCACCCTTACTAACATCGTCACCCACTTCTACCATAACTTTGGCAACAATACCACTAGTTTCCCAATATATATCTCCTGATTGTGAAGCGATAAGTGTGCCGGAAGCATCAATGATACGTTCTGCATCTAACAAAACCACTTCGCCGGTTTCTACCAATTCCTCTTCGCTGGGACCACCCCGGAATAAACGCTGCACAAAACCAAATGGGCCTCGTCCACGCCCTCCTCCACCTCGCGCACCCGAACCCCTATTAAACTCCCTAGAAGATTCAGAAGCTTGCTGATTTGAGGCCTGCTGCATAGGAAGAACTATACGAGCCAAACCATATACAACAATACCCATAATCACCATTATGCCAAGTACTACAACCCAACGTGGAACTACTCGTGTCTTTTGATTGTTATTACCCGTATTCATTTATGCTATTACCACCTTTGGTATGCAATAATTAAATCAACAGTATTGCTGTAAATATTGCATTATATGTATTAGAGTTCATAATTAACTCTTTAGATATTATCACTATAATATGTCATACAATATGTTATCGAATTACTATTAGAAATATATATGTGTCTCTAAGTTTCTGCGCAAACTTAGAATTTTCCAAGGACATTATCACTATTCTTGCCTACCAAACAGCCATACTGCTGGCACCAAAAATAGAACAGAAAAAGAGGCCATCATCATCACATTATAAGTCAATGGATTTAAAGATATTGTGTGCATTAAATCCGGAGGCACTAATGCTTGTAATGATACCTGTCTTAATGGATCTACCCCATAAGTAACAGGATCTAATTTTGACAGTAAGTACATCCAAATCGGTACACCACGAAGTGGGAAGAATGCACCAGAAAGAAAAAACATGGGTAATAGCACGAAATTCATCATCATATGGAAGCCTTCCATAGATTTTTGCCTTGCTGCTATAAGAATACCTAAGGCTGTCATCATAACTGCAAGCATTACCATAAGCCCAATTAGACTAACTATTTGGGAGATTGATAACTCAACTCCCAGCACTGGAGCTAATAACAAAACAATTAATCCTTGGAACAATGACACAGTACTACCACCGGCTACCTTTCCTAGAGCGACAGCTACCCTAGACACAGGAGCCACCATGACCTCTTTAAGAAATCCAAATTCGCGATCCCATACAATTGACACTGCCGAAAACACTGAAGTGAACAATACGGTCATTGTCAATACTCCAGGAAACATGAATTGCTTGAAATCTATATTACCGCCTCCCATCTCCGCCATGGCAGGTGACAAACCGCTACCAAATACAAAAAGATATACTATTGGCATTCCAAGAGACGAAAACATACGAACACGATCCCGTTTGAAACGTACAATATCACGGTACCAGATAGTATAAGCACCTCTAACATTTCGTTTTAGCATTTCCATAATATTATTACTTGTGTTATCTAACGCCCTCGCCACCTGCGCATACCACTGCGAACTTTATCCTTATCCACAGCATTTTGGTCGCGCATAGCATGACCAGTAAGTTTGACGAAGACGTCTTCGAGAGTAGGACGCCGCAAGTATACACTTTTCACAGATATATTTCCTTGTGTCATGTCAGTTAAAACAGACATCATTTCGGGGATAAATTGATCCCCACGCTCTGTTTCTATTATAAGTTGATTTTCAGGTCCTATTCTAGTATCAACACCATGTGAATTTTGCAATCTAAGCGATGCTTGCTCATTATCATCGGTAACTGCCATAATAATATCACCACCAACCATAGCCTTGAGTGCTTCCGGAGTATCAAGACCAACAATTTTGCCATCATCTATAATAGCTATACGATCACAATGTTCCGCTTCTTCCATATAGTGAGTTGTCATAAACATCGTTACACCCTGGCGCTCACGCAAAGTTATCAGATAGTCCCAAATGTGTCGGCGGGTTTGTGGATCTAGACCCAATGTAGGTTCATCCAAGAACAATATTTTTGGGTTGTGTAACAAGCCACGAGCTATTTCCAGACGACGCTTCATACCACCAGAATAATTCAGGACTACTTCCTCAGCTCGACCAGTTAATTCAACCATTTCCAGTAACTTAGCAGCTTTATCTGAGAAATCATCTGCAGACAAACCGTACAACATTCCATGAAACAAAAGATTCTCACTTCCAGTGAGTTTATCATCCAAGCTTGCATCCTGAAAAATCATCCCGATCGACTGTCGTACCAATGCCTGCTGCTTACTAACATCATACCCATTCACTAATGCACTACCAGATGTTGGTCGTAGAAGAGTAGTTAGCATATTTATTGTGGTAGTCTTACCAGCACCGTTAGGCCCTAGAAAG
>DDZT01000071.1 GCA_002346435.1 Anaerolineales bacterium UBA3001 | reverse complement strand
CCAATTGTTTTGCAAATGTTAGGTGATCTTCCTGTGAGTGATGGATGATTTTAGGTTTTGTTTTCATGTTGTTTTGGCAAAATTTTAGTTGTAACAAAAATCTTATGATTAATGTGCCATTGCTACACCTATAGGCTGCAGCTTATGTAAAACACGAATAGTTGGAGCGTGATGCTTCAGTACTTGAGTGAGTCTGCGGTAACAATGTGGAGATTCGTCTGTATTAGCCCCTCGTAGTTCAACGTTTTCTCTTTCGATCCAGTCTAACATCATCTGCCGAGAAATCTTACCACCGCTTCTTTTCCCATTTCGGTACTTGCCAGCGGCTTCAGTGCGAGACATAATACGTCCAGCTCCGTGTATGGTACTGTATATAGCCTTTTTGCTCTCATTAGAATCTAATCCTTCTATAATGACTGATGTGTCTCCCATGCTTCCTCCAACAAAACTTCTTTGCTTGGGATAAGCAGGTGTAGCACCCTTACGTACCACCCAGAGTTCCGTGTCGTTGTGAAGTTCTTTCCATGCAAAGTTGTGGTGATTGTGAACTTCTTCTAAGATGTTTGCTCCTAAGATTGTTGAAATTTTTCTGCATACCCAATTACGACCAGCGTATGCATATCTACCTGCAAGGGACATAGATTTGAGGTAGTCCTGTCCAATATTAGTGTTTACATTTAGCACGACAGGAGAGACATCATTGGGTTTGCCACCACCAGATTTTATGAAATGGGTGGCAATTCTGTGTCCCAATCCCCGGGAACCAAAATGTACTCCTACCCACACTCTATTTAGCTCATCGACAAAGATATCGACGTAGTGATTGCCGCTTCCCACGCTGCCTAATTGTGACATAGCTAGATTTTTCCATTTGATTAGGGGTTCCAGTTTCCAGATTGGATCATTGAAAATAGCGTGATCAACTGGTTTTTTATTCTTGCTTCCTACCCCAAATGATATATCACGAGTGATATCACTCATGATAGTAGATATATTGTTACGCACCTCTATTGCTGAAATGTCTAGACGTACTGCCTTGTTGCCACAAGCTATGTCATAACCCACTCCTGCAGGAGATACGGCTTCATGGTATGCGATTACTCCTCCAATAGGTTGTACATATCCATGATGATGATCCGCCATTAGAGCTGCTAAAACTGCCTTATCATGCTTGAGGCAGTTGTTCATCTGTTGGAGGGCACTGTCTTGTAATTGTCCCCATACAGGGATAGTGTCGTGGGTTCTATAGGGCATAACTTACTATATTGGAAATACTTCTTGACAAAATATATTCCAATTATGGATTATCTCTATTTATCATTCTAGGATATGGACTTGTTTCGCGTATATGTTCAATACCACATATCCAAGACACAGTTCGCTCGATACCTAAACCGAAACCAGAATGAGGCACACTGCCATATTTGCGTAAGTCTAGATACCAATCATAAGTTTCAATTGGAAGATTATGTTCTTTAATTCGATTGACTAGCGTGTCGTGATCGTGTATTCGCTCTGATCCTCCTATAATTTCCCCATAACCTTCAGGAGCTAACAGATCAGCGGAGCAGCAAACCTCTGGTCGATTTTCTAGTACTGGCATGTAAAACGCCTTTACTTGTGTAGGATAATGTGTAATGAACACAGGTTTATCAAACATTTGTGTAAGTGCAGTTTCGTGAGGAGCACCAAAGTCATCGCCCCATTCGATATCAATCAGAGATTTTTGTTCTGGATCATCCGTCTCGTTTTTGAGATCGATTAATCGTTCAATTGCATTATCATAAGTAATACGAGGAAAAGGCGGTTTGATATTGCTGAGCATACTTATATCTCGACCAAGAAGTGCTAGTTCAGCACTGCATTTTTTCAGACAAGATTGGACAATATGACTGACAAATTGTTCCTCTATTTCTAATAATTGACCTAAATCACAATATGCTATCTCGGGTTCGACCATCCAAAATTCTGTTAAATGTCTGCGAGTTTTTGATTTTTCAGCTCGGAAAGTTGGACCAAATGCATACACCTTGCCAAATGCTGCAATATTGGCCTCATTGTAGAGTTGACCAGTTTGACATAAGTATGCAGTTTTATCAAAGTAGTCAATTTCAAACAAAGTGGATGTTCCTTCAACTGCAGCTGGCGTGATGACAGGTGTTGTCATCTCAAGAAATCCATTTTCATCTAACCATTCTCTGATCGAACGCATAATGCATGCTCGAATTCGTAAGATAGCCCATTGGCGTGATGAACGAATCCACAAGTGTCTCCGGTCTAGCAAGAATTCAACACCATGTTCTTTAGGTGTAATAGGATATTCATTGACTGACTGTATTACTTGTATATCGGTTACTCCTACTTCGTATCCGCCTGGAACACCCGGTGCTCGTTCATCTTTTCGAACTGTGCCAGTTAACAAAACAGATGATTCTTGAGTCAGCTGTTGAGTTACATCAAAAACTTCCTCACTCACTTCCTTTTGGAAAACTACGCATTGAGCAATCCCAGTGCCATCTCTCAATTGAATAAAGTGTAATTTCCCTTTACCAGTCTTGGCATATATCCAGCCTTGCATGGTAATTGTTTGGTCCACATAGTCGGCAATGTTTTCAATTCTTATAATCATAAATGTAACCTCACAGGTCAACTAAGATAATTGTCTTTACTGTTATTTTGCATTGCTCTACTAATACGATGCTTGATTGATTCTGGCATCAAATCCACGATTATACTTATCTCTCGAGAATTAAAAGCCCCAATGTAAATGATAGTGACTAGATAAGCACATATACCTAACATTAATCCCAAGAATATGCTCCACTGTAAGCCTATCCATGTTATTACACCCATCAAAGCTGCAGAAGCGATTATTTTTCCGAACAATTGTATCCATGGCGTACGATTTAAATTACGATACAGAGTCCATTGGAATAGAGCACCCAGTATGATTTCTGACAAAATAGTTGATATCGCTGCTGCTCGAAATCCAAATATTGGGATGAAGATAGTATTTACCACAATGTTAAGAACAGTGGCAATTACAAATGACCGTGTTATTGTTCGTACTTGATCAATAGCAACTAAAAGATAGTTAGTCACACTATTGATCCATCCAAATGGGATTGACCATATCATCAATTGTAATGCTATTGCCCCTTGTGGGAGAAAATCTTCCCCACCTAGAATACGTACTAAAGGTGTAGCTAGAAAGCTAGTTGTTAATGCCAGCGGTAATGCTACGGCAAAAAGCAATTTGATAGCTAAATAGTAGGTTCTAGTTAATGCTTCCTGGTCATCCTTAGCTTGCCGGCTCATTAATGGGAATAGTGCAAAAGTGAAAAATGCAGGAATTATATTGAAAGCTTCAATGAATTTGTAGGAAGTACTATAGCGTCCGACTTCAGCTTGACCACGCATAGTGCGGATCATAGGTATATCTATCTTGAAAAATAGGGTTGCTAGTAGATGGTTAAGCATTAAAGGAAAGGAATCCGTAGACATACGTCGTTGTAGTTTTACATTGAATTCAGGATGAGGTTTGAAGAACAATCTTCTTACTAACACTAATAGTGTAAGCATCGTGATTATATTTACTACTATGCTCACACCAGCAAGGCCAACAAAACCATATCCTAGAATTAGTGCAATTAATCCTAGGGCTACTTTCAGAATAGTACTGAAACTACTAACAGCTGCGGGGTACTCAGCTTTTTCATAAGCATAGAATACGGATGTCAAACCCGTTGAAATCGAAGAAAATAGCATACCTATAGCAAGGAGGATTATTGCTAACACAGTGTCGCTACCTAGCAAACCGGTATTTCTTTGGTAGATAACTATAGCTCCAAGAAATAGTGGCATGGTTAATAATCCTAGTGCTAGCCGGAAGATAGTGCTGTTAGATAGATATTGGTTTATAGAGTCGAGATTTCTTGAAGCTTCACGAGTTAACCAAGTGTTGAGACCAAAATTAGTCCAGATTTCAAACCAGCCAATAATTACTATGGCAGTTGCGTAATTGCCAGATTCACCGGGTCCTAGTATGCGCAGATAGAACATCGCAAAAATGAAATCTATACTGCGGTTTAGTAGATTGAATCCCATAGGTGCTAGACTGTTTTTAGCGACGGTACTTGCCTCTGATGATGTCTTTTTATCTTTATAGAAGACTTGCCATAGCCAGATGGTTCCAAATATCAACAATGTAGCAATGGATATTGTTGATATTACACCGCCTAGTCTAAAGGAGAGCGGACTATAATTGAAGCGCACATAGTTTTTACCTTGCTCTAAGTATAATGCTCGGAAGTTACCATTGGCTCTTATTAGTTCGACTCTAGTCTCTACCTCGTTTACTTCACTTTGCACAAAGACTTGCCATCCAGCGGAGTATGAATCTGTCAACACCAGATATCCAGGCTGGTATAGTTGCGCCTCAATTTGCACTTCATTAAGTCGTGACGAAGTTATTTGCGCAGGCTTTATCTGACATGTTGCCGCTGCGGTTAGCGAGTGGGAATTAGAAATGTCCTGTGTATCTAAAACTATGACATGGTGCGGGTTAATTTCTTGTAGAGTAGATTGCAGATCATTGGTTGTAGTGATGCAACTAGCGGGAAGTGTATAGGCACGTGGCATTACCTGTTGGTTTTCATATACTAGTGCTTCCCCTTCATACACTAATTCAAACTTCTCTGTACTATTGATCTTTTCCTCACTAATGACATACTTGACATTCAACAAATCAAGTAATGGAGAGTGTAGTCCCTGCCAGGTGGTGATTGGGGAGATACGATTATATTGCAGTTCATTCTGCGGCTCAATCATTTGCATATAATCAACATACTGGGCAGGTATTATAGAGTCATAACCGCGCACATCTTCTACGTCGAATAACCAACCTGCATTAGCGTTAAGGGTCTTGCTCCCACTTGGATCATAGGTGGTAAAGCGCCAGTGGCTTTCATCCTCGTGCAAAAATTCTATTATTGGTGGTTTGTAATCGAGTATTTTAGGATTGCTGCTAGGGTTAAATCCTTGACCTGCTAAAAATAGATCCGCTACAATAATCAACCATAGACTGTACTTCCACATTCTATATTTTGATTTAATGGTTTTCCACAGAACGAATCCGCTAAGACTCAATATTATTCCAAATTGCAATACCCAACGGGATTGGTAGGAGAAAAACATACGTGCGTTGGCGAAGGAATTGCTTGCTTTTGCCAGATTCCATAAAGCTTGTTCGAATAATGGTTCGAACGAGTTAAAAAACATGTAACACAGAAAAACCCCAATTGTCACTATAGATCCAATCCACATAGAAATTCGAGCTAGAAGAAGATAGACGACTTTTTTGTCAGAGTGTTTGGATTGAATTATTTCGTTACTGCCATAGGCTGCCAATGTAGCTAAACATATACTCAAAGGCCAAACCCAACGAAAGGGCGAATGTAGTTGACCCAAGCCTGGTAGGTAATAAATCAATGCGTACAGTGGTGTGCCAAACACAAAAGCTAAACTTAGCGCAGATAGCACAAAAAAGAACCCAATATCTGAGCGTTTGCTTGACTGAATGTTTCTTTTATAAAAGTGTTTAGCAAATGTTACTATTGTTAATAAAAGGGGCAGTATGCCCACGTACATTCCGCCCTCAACATAATTTTTCATACCCCAGTCGATCGTGGCAATTTTCTCTCCTAGAGCATTGATGCGAACTGGTGTCCAATCTTGAGTGAACCAGTCAAAATAGGCGTGGTGGGTAGGATTGCCAAAGAAATTTGGTATTAATAGTGTTACTAGTCTTCTGACAGGGTAGCCCCATTCACGCACTTCTGTCAGGCTTGCTGTATCCACACGAAAATTATTGGAAGCTGCTTCCAATAATGGAAATAGCTGTACAGCACCCAGTAGAAGGCCCAAAATTATCATTAAGCCCATATGAAATATAATCCGTAGAAGATCTTCTCTATGGTCACTAATGATTAATTTCAATGAATGCCAGGCTGCATATAAGCTTGCTATTAGTAGCGAGTAGGCGACAATTTCCGGGTGTCCAGCTAATAGCTGGAGGCTTATTGATATTGCGCCTAAAGAAATCCAGGGTATAAACGAATATTTCCTAAAAAGTGTTTTTTGATGTATTAGTCCTCCCACTGCGACCAATATCATAGGGAGCCATACCGCACCCGCTATTATCATAGGAAATACAGCACTTACTATCATGAATAAGCTAATTTGGTAGATGGCCGCACCGATTAATGAACCCCAGCGCCCAATCTGTAGCGTTCGGGCAAATAGGTACATATTGATGCCAGCTAAGACATATTGTGAAAGAATAAACCAACCGTATGCTTTCGCGAGTGGTAAGAAGTAGAAAAATACGCTGAATGGATAGAACATGGAATGCTGGCCATTGCCAAGAAATGGTGTGCCAGCAAACAAGTAAGGATTCCATAATGGTATTTGTCGTGTTTCAATAGCATGGTTTATGAAACGTTTCCATGCGTAGTTTTCTAGCACTAGATCAGAAAGCAGGGCGTTGTAAGGGGTTTGAGGGGCTTGTATCAAAGAACTAGCAGCGGCAGCTTTCCAAGGCTCAAATTGCACCAAATTATCTGTAGGTATTATTGTTTTGTTACCTATAGTTACACTAGCCAATAATAACAGAGGGGGCAGTATTAAAGCCAGAGGTACGATTAAATTACTAAAGAATTTGTTAGACTTCACTTCTGACGGTCAGCCTGTGTTAACCGACGGTGTCTTTGAGCTACCTGTAAGGTGCGCCACACGGCCTCCAATTTAATTTTTTGTGACATTTTAGAGCGTCCTATGCGTCGGTCTTCGAAATATATAGGAATCTCTTTCACTTGATACCCTAACTTTTCGGACAGATAAGCCATTTCTACTTGAAAAACATAACCATTTGAACGTACACGATGTAGACCAATTCCTTGTAGTGTACCGCGTCGCCATATCTTGAAGCCGGCAGTCACATCCCGTACATGTAGACCCAATATTAGACGAGTATATATACTGTTAGCAAATACACTCAATAAACGGCGTCCCAAGCCCCAATGTTCGTCCAACCGACCTCCGGTAACATAGCGTGAACCTACTACTACATCACTTTCCCTCAAACTTGTTAGCATCTCTGGCAAATAGCGTGGTGAGTGCGAAAAGTCCGAATCCATTTGGACTACGGCATCTGCGTCCGTCTCAAGCACATGCTTAAATCCTGCAATATATGCACTACCTAAACCGCGTTCGCCAATTCGATGCATTACTTCTACTTGTTCTGGGAATTGTTCTGCCAGTTGATCTGCAATTTCTCCAGTACCATCCGGAGAGTTGTCATCTACTATAAGCACATGGATATGGCCAATTTCTAGATCTAATAATGCAGCGATCATGCCCTCGATGTTTTGGGATTCGTTATAGGTGGGTAGCACGATTGCGGTTTTCATGTTTATTGGTCGCAGTGTTTATCAGTACCAGATACAAAGATTGGTTGTTTTATCAACAAGACATTAATCGATTTTTATCGTTACCTTCCTCATAATTACACCACTATCTTGTGCCCTTTGTGGGTTACGTTCAGGTATTGCAAATACGGTATCCATACCTTCGATTACCTCTCCAAATATAGTGTGATTGCCGGTTAAATGTGGTGTAGGTACATGAGTGATGAAGAACTGACTCCCATTAGTTCCGGGTCCTGCATTAGCCATTGCTAAAAGTCCGGGTTTGTCAAACTTAAGTCCATTGTCTACTTCATCTTCGAACATATAACCAGGGCCTCCAGAACCAGTTCCAGTTGGATCACCACCCTGTACCATGAAATCATGAATCACGCGATGAAACATAACTCCATCATAATAGCCTTCCTGTGTTAGAAACACGAAGTTGTTGACAGTTATAGGTGATTCATTAGCAAAAAGGCGTAAGACAATATTGCCTAAATCGGTTTCTATAACAGCGGTATATTCATTTTGCTCGTCAATAGTCATTTTTGGTGGACTAGACCATTCTTTATTGTTGGACATCAAAGATTCCTCCGGTAAATTTTCTTCATTTGATTGAGTTTGTAATAATGCGAATATCAGGATGATCAGTGCGATTGCAGCTACTGCAGTCACAATCCATCGAGCAGCGCTAGGCTGTGCTTTGGGAGCTTGATTTGGACCTCTTGATTGGTTCATTTTTATATTTCCTTTTGCATATCGGTGTGATTCTAACAGATTCTACGTATAGTGATATTGACCGACGTTTTTTATGGAATGATTAGATTATTTATAGTGATCGCATCTGCACCATTCTTTAGGGTTAAACGATCGCCTGTGTTTGGCAGATACATGCCAATTTTTATGTCATATTCTCCTGGGTCAAGTGCAATAGAATGAGTATCTACAACATGTTCATTTGGTATCCACAAACTAGTTGAATATGTGTTGTTTACTGGTTGACTATCACTCTGCCCTATTAATATATTGTCCGCGTTAAAAGCATGTACAAAAACTGTATAATCAATATTAGTTAATTGTAGACTTTTCCAATTTAATTGTATACGGAATTGTTGATCAAACTTTGTGTTATATCCAACTAGCTGGAATACATTTCCTATTGTATGGTCAGTGCGATTTTCTTGAATTGTAGCTTTCCACTCTCTATTTATCTTTTCAATTTCTATCGGCATCAAAATTACTTTGTCGATGGATTCATTGGCTGACGAATATTTAATACCTAGGTTGTATTTCCCAGGTGTGGTTTCCCTAGGTATTCTAATATGTCTATGATCAATGACTATTTCCCCAGGTGTCCATTTGCTAGTAGGGTAAGTGCCTTTGACAGGCTCGGAGGAGTCTATTATATGTTCGTCCAACATCAAAATGACATTCTGATTTTGGGATGTTGGGTTGATAGAGCGCCAGTACAGAGATAGCGGTAAAATAGCCCCTGGTTTATATACATGCTGAGATAGATCATACCCAAATAGCTCAAGATTTCCGAATGTGTCTGATCTATCATTTTGAGGAATAGGTGGGTTGTCGGTGCGTGTTGAAGTGACGACTTGTATTGGCCCTATTTGTGTAGTACTAGATACTTTGCCATCATGGGATGTAGAAGACAGAGTTTGGTTGATGCTAGGAGAATAAATGGTCACAGCCAAATTGTATTGTCCAGGAGGCATTCCTGTTATTCGAGGTATTTGTATACGGACAATAATCGTATCTCCTGATTGCCATTGAGTAGACTGGAAGCTGTCATTAAATCCTTGGCTCCAATGATATCCCCATATATCCACTAGGTCTGCTACAAATCGATAGTCGCTTTGATCTGAATTTAGAATATTAATTCTTACATCTACATTTAGATGACCTTCGGTTTGTAATTCTGGTATTCGGAAACCAGTGATTTCAGCAACTTGTCCAAGCTTTGCGTAAACTGATTGAAATTCTAGTTGTGGAATGTCTGTAGTTGTATTGAAATGATATGCAAGGAAATCTAAGTTGCCGGATGTGTCAGTCGGTGATGCAACTAGTGCTGACTCCCAAGACGAGATCCAGTCTGCGGGTGGTAACGCAGATTGTGGGAAAACATATAATATGGGTCCCATCGATGGAATCACTAGTGTTTCTCCGCCACGCAGCCACATTATGTCTTCGTAGCGATTAGCAAGATAAGCCATAGTGGGATGTTGGTGATGAATTGCACTAACATATGTGTTTTTATAATTGCCGTCCTTACGGTTGATATATTTTGCGGCGTGCATTATATCGCCATCATTGACTATATATTGCGTCTCTTGTTTTGCCCAAATATGAAAGTAATCTTTCACTGTGGTAGCACAGGTTAGGGTAAATATGATTGCGATAGCAAACATATACACGCTGGATTTTTGTTGGTCTGTATTGTACCGGGATACCAATGGCGCCAGTAATGTTAACAATCCAATTGCGGGAAAAACGAATATAAATGGAAACAATCCAAAGGCACGCACGTTGGACGGGAAAACTTCATGTACCGCCAATGCAGTTGGTAGCAGAAAAACAGGCAGCCAGACGACAAGCAACAACATAGCTGCTGTGTTTATTGGATTGCTTGTACTCTTGCTTTTTAGAGATATTGCCAGCTTCCAAATTGTGATCGAAAGACCAAGTAAAAACAAACTCGCTGTTATTGGATCAAACAATGTTTTATCCGGAATATTGAAGCGATCATAGGGTTCTCCAGAAACAAACAGCATTCCTAGTGCACCTATTATTCCTTTTGTTATCAATTCCGTTTCTCCGGCGATTGGACCAACTTGCTTTATGCGAGTAAGAAACTCTTGAGGATGTTGATAGAAGTGCAATATCAGTGGCATTATCACGATTAGTAAACCTAATACAAATTGCACCAGATCACCGCTTAATGGTAGTTTCCATTGTTTTCTGAGAGATTTATTGAAGTATGATATAGCGATGGGCAAACAGCTGATTAACAATGCCAGAGGTAGTACTCTTGCCGCTAAATAAGTGTGAAATGTAAGCCCAAGCAATAGTCCTGACAGCAAGAAATCCCTAGATTTATTATGTCTTAGTGCTCGAAACAATAATCCGATTGCTAATGCTTGTATCGCTGGCTGTGTGATAGCACGCAGACCAAATCTTGACCACACTAGATGTGTAAAAGAGAAAGCTACAAATGTAGCTACTGTAATTGCAATAAAGTGTGAATGTCGGTGATGCTTGAGTACCTGTCTAATAGCGAAAAATGTTATTGGGATAGTAATTGTTCCCCATATAGCTGCTGTGAATTTTAGTGCAAATATTGAGGACCCAATAATTTTAAAAATTGCTGCCGCTGAGTAAAAGAATAGGACTTCTTTGCCTGTGTAAGCACTGATGAATACTGGTCTGAAACCTTTAAAGGCTATGTCTTCTACTAGAATGGCATTAGCAGCAATGTCATAATGCAATCCAGGTGGAATAGCATTTATGTCATAGAACCGCAGCACCGCAGATGCTAAAGTAATAATAGTTAATAAGGGTAGGGTTATTCTCTTGAGCATTTAGTCAGATTATACCGCGTGGTTAGTAACATCCATGATGCTAATCGACTATAATTTACTTGGCGTCCATCATTGGACGCTATTGCTTTACTAGAAGTCCCTATTTGAATGTACGTGATCATATGACATATAGTGAATTTTCAGTAAAAGATCAGATAAAAACCGACACGAGTTCAGCCTTAAGTTGGATGATGTCACATTCTAAGCGTCACATCTGGTCAGTAATTGGCATGATTATCCCATCATTTGCTAATGCTGCGCTTGCGGCATGGGTACCTGTTCTAATAGGGACAGCTTTTGATGTTTTTGTGAGAACGCAACCAAAACCTGATTATGACCATCTTCTATGGTCTTCGGCCATGGTCGTTTTGACTCAGATAGCCCGAGCGGTTGGAATTCTCATGCGTAATATCTCAGCCGAGATAATAGGGCAGCGCATGGAGCGTGATACGCGCGCTGAATTATATTCTAGCTTGATAGGTAAGAGTATGACATTTCACGACATGTATGCAGTAGGAGATGTAATGGCACGTGCAACGAACGATGTGAGAGAGATTAATCTTATGTTTAACCCTGGTCTAAATCTGGTAATTGGTTCGGGTAGTTTTTTGTTTATGCCGGCTATTTTTGCTTTCTATATACATCCGGATCTCATGATAGTACCGCTTGCGTTCTTGGTTTTGTATGTAATTGCATTGTGGCAGTATTTGGCGGAGTTAAGACCTATTTCAGAGCGAGTTAGACGAACATTTGGAGGACTTAATGCTCATCTTGCGCAAGTGATAGATGGAGTAGAGACGGTCAAGGGAGCTGCACAAGAAGAGTCTGAGACTAAGCGGTTCTTACAAAAGGCAAAAGAATACCGCGATGCTTTTGTTGATCAAGGTTGTGTAGAAGCGCGTTTCATGCCATTACTACTAATGGGTTTAGCGAATGCATTTGGTTTCTGGCATGCGGTGACATTGTTTAGTTCGGGTGCTATCTCAGTTGGGAATGTAGTGGCATACATGGGACTATTGTCTTTATTGGGTTTCCCAGTTTTTGTGTCCTTATTTTCTTATTCTCAGGTCGCGTTAGGCCTAGCGGGAGCACGACGTATGTTGGAACTGATTACAGGTGAAACTAAACTTGATGAGAATGTGGATGGTCATGAAGGTGTAGTCAATGGTGCTGTGAAATTCAATAATGTGTCATTTGGATATACATCAGATAATAATGTACTAAAAAATGTTTCGTTTAGTGCAGCTCCAGGTCAAACTATCGCGCTTGTCGGTCAAACTGGTTCTGGCAAATCGACTTTGGTCAAACTTATAAACCGAATTTATGATGTGCAAAATGGTAGTGTCAGCGTTGACGGCATAGATGTGCGTGATTGGAATCTATCTTCATTGAGAAAACAAATTTCTATCATTGAGCAAGATCTGTTCTTGTTTTCACGTAGTATTGCAGAAAATATAGCATTTGGATTGCCTGGTGCTACTCAGGCGCAGGTTGAGACAGCTGCCCGGGCAGCTCAGGCGCATGATTTCATTCTCGATTTCCAGAATGGGTATAAAACTATAATAGGTGAACGTGGCACCAAACTGTCTGGGGGACAGCGTCAGCGCCTGGCTTTGGCCCGTGCTTTTCTCACGGACCCAAGCATTCTGATTTTGGATGATTCTACTAGTGCGATTGATAGTGCTACTGAAGACCAGATTCAGAGTGCTATTCGTGAGGCATCTAAGGGTCGTACAACATTCTTGATTACACATCGCTTATCCCAAATTCGCTGGGCTGATCTCATTGTGGTTCTTCGGCAGGGTCAAGTGACAGATGTTGGAAATCATGATGATCTCATGGAAAATTCGCTTGCCTATAAACGTATCTTCTCTCACTATATAGGCGAGCAAGATTTGTCAGGAAAGGGTAATTGAAATGACCTCTGTCTTTGGTGGGTTAGCTACTGACTCCTATGATCGTCACTACAGTGATAGTGATTTAGTTCGCAGAATCTGGCATTACGTTCAACCTTACAAAGTTCGATTAGCCACAGTTGTCCTATCTTTAATATTGCTTTCTCTACTAAGCGCAGCTTTTCCTGTGCTAGTAGCACAAGGAGTAGATCAGATAGCAGCTGGCGGCGGGCAAGCTGTACTGATTAGATTGATAGCGATAATCATGGCCCTAGGTGTAGTTGTGTGGGTGTTGAATTACATACGTTTCCGGGGCTTTAATACACTGATAGGAGATGTCGTATTAGAGATGCGTAGCAACGCATTTAAAGCAGCGGTATTTCATGATCTTGCATTTTATGACGAACATATCTCGGGCAAAGTCATTAGCCGGGTGACTTCTGACACCCATGAATTTGGTCAAACTATGCGACTGGTTGGAGATATTCTTAACCAGGTAGCAGTAGTGCTGGTACTGCTAGTTGTGCTGTTTGGAATCGAGTGGCGTTTGGCATGTTTACAGTTGGTTCTTTCTCCTCTGTTATTTTATTTAGTTAAAGGATGGAGAAAGATTGCCCGTAAGGTTACTAGACAAGGAACTAGAGCTATGGCCAACGTAAATTCAGCTATACAGGAAGCCATCACAGGAATTAGCGTTGCAAAGAATTTTCGCCAGGAAGGGGCTATATACGGAGAATTCTCTGCAGTAAATACAGAATCGTATAGGATCAACTTTCGGCGAGGGTTGGTACTTTCAACTGTATTTCCAGTTTTACATGGTCTAGTGGGTATAGGCGTAGCGTTAATGTTATATGCAGGTGGCCGTGCTGCTGGTATAGGTCTAATTTCAGCTGGAGCCTGGTATCTTTTCGTATCAACTGTAGATCGTTTCTGGTTTCCTATCATGCAGCTAGCTGCATTCTGGAGCCAGTTTCAAGGTGGATTAGCTGCGGCCGAACGGGTGTTTGCCCTAATTGATGCAGAATCTATGGTATTACAAACTGATAGTACTGGATCTACTCTCATTCCTGGAGATATCACATTTGAAAAAGTGGACTTTCATTATGAAAAAAATGAGCAAGTTCTCAACGATTTTAGCCTACAAATTGATGCAGGCCAGAGTATTGCTCTTGTGGGACATACTGGAGCCGGCAAATCATCATTGGTCAAATTGCTAGCAAGATTTTACGAATTTCAGAGCGGACTGATATGTGTTGGTGGCAGAGACATCCGCACCTTTGATTTGCAAGATTATCGACGTCAAATTGGCATAGTATCACAGTCTCCATTTCTGTTTTCCGGAAGTTTGGCTGATAATATTCGTTATGCTTGTCCAGAAGCTAGTGATAGTGACATATTGGAAGTAGCTCACAGTATTGGTGATGGAGAATGGCTATACGCTCTTCCGGATGGTATCAAAACTGATGTAGGTGAGCGCGGCTCTCGATTATCTTTAGGTCAGCGACAACTGGTGGCTTTGAATAGAGTTCTACTCCAAGATCCGACCTTGTTTTTGCTTGATGAGGCTACAGCAAGTGTTGATCCTTTCACTGAATCGCAGATTCAGGAGGCTCTAGACTTGATAGTCAAGAACCGTACTAGCATTTTGATTGCTCATAGATTGTCTACAGTGCGTTCAGCTGATGTGATTATTGTAATGCGCCAAGGGAAAATAATTGAACGAGGCAATCATAGTACTTTAATGGGTTCTTCTGGACATTATGCTGATTTATACAATACGTACTTCCGACACCAGTCGCTTGAGTATATCGAGGCTATTGGAAAAAATTAGTGTCAGTAGGTCTTATTAGAAGATAAGTCCTATTTCCCATCCTGGATCATAGCAGCTACCTTTGTGCATATCACTAATTGCTACAATGACAAATTTTGCATCAAATCTCTCTTCCAGCCATGAGCTACGGTCAAGAAGGATTTTTGCTAGACCTTGGCCTACGTTTCCAAAGCCAATTAGTGCTAGTCTGTAAGTGTTCGTCATATTTGCACTACGTTATCTTTACTAGAATGAGATCTAGATATTTGTTGTATGCATTTAATTTATATGGGCAAATACTAGCACTTATTCACTCTGAAAACCAAGCTGGTCAACTTCTGGTTTAGGGAAGTCAAAGCCTTCTAAATCAGGAAAATGCACCACTGTTTCTATCGCTGTCCAAGGAATTAATGCACACGCGTCTGCTGTGATCTCATCTTGTGGTCCTGATTCTGAATGCGCAAGTTGCGGTAGAGTATAATCTGGCAATTCTACCCACAGGCCGATGCTATCATACCCCTTCAGACGCACATAAATTTTTTTATCCCTAATTCCAAGACCTTTAAGTGGTTGTCCATCTCGCTGTACAAGTAAAACAATGTCATCAATAGCATTATCTATATTCATGCCAAGTTCCTCTTTATAATATCCAAGACGTTTTAATCGTTCACGCTCATGCTAATATACACCAATTTGTTTGACAGCAAGTTATGAATATAGGATTTGTGTTTTCAGAATTGACGTGTGAACTATCCATAAACATCTAGTCTGCGGTATCATGTACTTCTCATGAACATACATATAGTAACCGGGACATTTTGAGATGCCTACAATATTAATAGTGGAAGATGATGACACGGTGCGCGAAGCATTGTCAGCAGGATTAGAGTCTGAGGGATATGAAGTAATCCTATCTGACAATGGACTTGATGGTTTAAAACAGGCAAAAGAAGAAGGTCCTGACCTAATATTGTTAGATTTGATGCTTCCGGAAATGGATGGTCTTTCTGTATGTCGTGCGCTGCGGCGTGATTCCGATGTGCCGATAATTATGCTTAC
>DDZT01000096.1 GCA_002346435.1 Anaerolineales bacterium UBA3001 | reverse complement strand
TCCAGCTAATAGCATTGGCTTCAAATTAGCTCTACCGGCGTATATAGCCGCGGTCAGCCCTGCCGGACCTGAACCTAAAATTACAACCCGCCTATGTCCGGTTTCATTCGCTTTGCTCATGCAATTAATCCTCTATATAAAATACTTTTATAAGACCGAGATATTATATCTATCGCTATGCAAAGATAATCGGTCAATAATCAGTGTACAATAATAATACATTACAGGAAAGCGTACTCACAATGTTCCACAGCGGCATGGGTGGCTGGTGGCAGTATCTATCAGCCGAAGACAGCAACGAATCGAATATTGATCGCCAACTCCTTCGACGAGTATGGCAGTATGCAAAGCCATATCGACACCGTATCATCATCATTCTTTTTGCCATCAGTCTCTCGGTTCTCCTTGGGCTGCTTCCACCGCTTATATATCGACGCCTCATAGACAGTACGCTACCCAACAAGAACTATCCTGAACTAAACTTATTAGCTATCTCAATGATAGCAGTACCTATCATATCCGGAGTTATACAAGTTGCCCAACGCTATCAAAGCTCAACGGTCGGCGAGGGTCTGATCCGCGACCTCCGCCAAAAGCTTTATAGCCATATGCAACAAATGTCCTTGCGTTTCTTCACCAACACAAAGACTGGTGAAATAATGGCTCGCTTAAACAACGATGTAGTTGGAGCTCAGCGAGCTGTAACTGGAACTTTAATTAGCATCATAACAAACACCACTCGAGTAATTTTTACGCTGTCAATTATGGTCGCTCTCAACTGGCAGCTAACCATTATAAGCATCGCGATACTCCCGCTTTTTTTGTTGCCCGCTCGCAAGGTAGCGAACCGCTTAAGGGACATAACACGGAAATCATTCGACCTTAACGCTGATATGAATATACTTATGAATGAAACCCTGAATGTTAGCGGAGCGCTCCTGATGAAGTTATTCGGGCGGCAAACCGACACCTACCACAAGTTCCAGCGCAGAAGCGATGCAGTTGCAGATATCGGCATAAAATCAGCCGTTATTGGGCGTTGGTTCTTTATGGCCCTCGGTGCAATTAGCGCTACTGGCACGGCCCTTGTGTTCTGGTATGGAGGTCACCTAGTATTAACAGGTGCCTTTACTATTGGAACAATCATAGCTTTCGCCGCATACTTGCGGGACCTTTACGGACCAATAAGTTCACTGGTAAACGCTAGAGTAGACTTTACAACCTCAATGGTTAGCTTCGAACGCGTATTCGAAGTATTAGATCTGCCTCACGAAATATTTGACTCTGATAGCTCAAATAACCTCATAGAACCAAGCGGAAAAATCCAATTCGACAAAGTATATTTTACATACAACACTGACACCAACTTTACCAACATCAACGCCTCAAATTCATTATCGACTATAACGCGTCCATTCACACGACGCACTGACATATATGCTACAAGTAGTCAATCCAACCTACGCAACAAATCACCCTCTGGCCTTACCTGGACACTTAACAATATAAACTTTACTATCGAGGCCGGTCAACTTGCTGCTTTAGTTGGTCCCAGCGGTGCCGGTAAAACTACATTAACGTACTTACTTCCGCGACTTTATGACCCAACTAATGGATCCATCCAAATAGACGACATAGATATCAAAAACATTACTCTTGACTCACTCTCCCAAACAATAGGTATGGTCACACAGGAAACATACCTATTTCACGACACTTTGGAGGCAAACCTACGATACGCAAATCCAGATGCAACAATCAATCAAATTGGCAGTGCATGTAAAGCATCAAATCTAACAGAATTTATCAACAGGTTACCAGACGGTTTAGACACAATAGTCGGAGAACGAGGCTATAAACTTTCAGGCGGTGAAAAACAACGAGTATCAATAGCACGCGTGATTCTGAAAGATCCACGCATACTAATACTCGACGAAGCTACATCCTCTCTCGATTCACGCTCCGAGTCACTTATCCAATCTGCACTAAAGCCGCTTTTTGTTGGTAGAACTAGCCTAGTAATAGCTCATCGACTATCCACGATACTGGCAGCCGATGTTATTATCGTAATTGATAACGGAATAATTATTGAGCAGGGATCACATTCTAAATTGCTATCCGCTAACGGACTATATGCAGAGCTATACAAGACACAGTTTAGTGGTAGATAGTTAGCCTGAGACTAATATTGTATGCCTATACGCATAATCTACATTCCGAATGAATACCACAGATTTAATTAGTCTGTACATTCATATTCCTTTCTGTAGGATAAAATGTTCGTACTGCGACTTCAATACATATGCGGGGTTAGACACTCTGATGCCTTCATATGTAGATGCTATCTGTAACGAGATAAGATACTATCAAGGCAGTGAAAACATAGAAATTGGTACTATTTTCTTTGGCGGAGGAACACCTTCCTTGCTGCCTACAGAATTCCTTGTCCGAATCTTAGCCGCAATTAAAGATACGTTTGTATTAGATTCAGACTTAGAGTTAAGTCTTGAGTCCAATCCGGGGACGCTAACGAGTGCCTACCTCGATTCTCTTCTAAAGCTGGGTTTTAATCGTATTTCTATAGGAGCGCAGTCAGCAGTATCATCCGAACTTCAAATTTTAGATAGGTTGCATACATTTAACCGTGTGATTCAATCTTATAAAGCAGCGTTATCAGCAGGATTCCAGCTAATCAATTTAGATCTAATGTATGGCCTTCCAAATCAATCCGAATCATCATGGAAGCATACCCTATCTCAGATCGTAGATCTAAAAGCACAACACCTATCACTGTACGCTCTCTCTCTGGAAAATGGAACTCCAATGCTTGATAGAGTGCGTTCAGGAGCTGTACCTCTCCCAGATCCAGATATCACCGCAAACATGTTCGAACATGCCGATACCTTCCTTCAGTCACATAATTACACCCAATATGAAATTTCTAGCTGGTCTACAACCTCCAATTACTCCGAATGTAGACACAATCTGCAATACTGGCGTAATTTGCCTTACATCGGCATAGGAGCTGGAGCCCACAGCTGGTATAAACAGTATCGATACACCAATACAAGGTCACCATACGGTTATATAACACAACTCAACTCAAACACATCCTCAAAAGATCAAAACACCAACTCGCCAGGAACACCAGCAATGATTAATTCAAACTTCATTGACAAAATAACGGAAATGAATGAAACGATGATGCTTGGGCTACGCCTATTGACGCACGGAGTAAGTCACAATGAATTCCAGCGCCGTTTTGGCATAAATCTAACAAACCAGTTCAGAGCCACTTTAACCCAACTGGTTAGCAAAGGACTAATCCACAACGACAATAAAGGCGTACGTTTAACTAGTCCAGGACGCCTTCTCGCTAATAGAGTATTTTCTGAATTTGTTTGATTGAAACAACATACAGCCAAAGCCCGCATAATATATAATAAGCCAACCCGTTACATAAACAACAATAATCATGTTGACAAATCGACTTTATTCACCCATTTTACTTGTAGCCGCCTTAGTTGTCTGTTGCACATCGTGCAGCATCCCATCACGATCCGATATACCCAAACTAAATCCTGACACTGCCGACTCTCTTGCGCCTGTAGCGACAATAAACATGAGTCCTCTATATACAAAAATATCAACTAAAGGAGGTCAGTACCTTGCAGATGTACAAGACCAGGCCATTACTGTCACAAATTTGCTTACCCAAAACAATATAACCCTACAGGCCCCTAACGCAAAATCAGCGGTTATGTCCAGCTGCGGCAAATTATTAGCCTCAAGTTCATATACTGATCCCATTTCAGTATGGCACTTACCTAACTCCACACCAAACTACTTGAACGGGGCATATGAGCCCATAGCTTCAATGCTATTTTCCGAAGACACCAGCTTGATGCTAGCATTAGACACCAAAAAGATGATATACATATGGGACCTTACAAGCTACGATCTAATCGCACTATATGATTTCAGGTCATGGCCTTCCGAAAATCGGCAGATATCCTCAATAGAACTATCTCCGGACAATTCACATTTTGCCGCAATTTCAGCCGACGACATTCCTGCAATTAAAATATGTGATCTTTCTGAACCAGACAACTGTCGGACTATAGAGTGGCCACAGAGCGCACGGCAATTCTATGCAGTTGAATTCAATACAAACTGGACACAACTAGCGTTTATATCAGGTGCGTCAGCACAGCTATTTAACATATCTACCAACAAGCTTGGCCCTTTGTTGACTCACGAAGACGCAATAAGTAATTGGCAATTCACCCCTAATGGTGATATCTTAGCGATATACACAGCTGGCACAATCAATCAGCACTACGCAGCCCTGATTAAACTATGGGATACATCTACCGGAGAGAATACACAGACCTTTATGCGCAGCAAATATACGCCTGCAACGACTATCAACCCACAAGGCACTCATTTAGCAACATCCTCTGATACCGGCCACATCCACACCTGGAACATAAACTCAGGGGATCAAGAAGCTGTATATTCACACACACATATCAATACCGAATATCTTTCATTAGCATACTCTCCAGACGGAAAACTACTTGCTGCAGTAGACACCACAGGCACTATTACACTGTGGGACACTAAAACTCATCAGCAACTTGCAATTAGATCAGCGCCCAATATTTTACCAACCACTCTAGATTTTTCCTTGGACGGACACTGGATCAACACCCTTACTGCTAATGACGAAGTAACCATCTGGAAGCCCTCAGATAACATCAAGTAACGATACGCAGAGCTCACATTTCATGTCTAGACTATCACCATCTATACGAACAGCATTGAATACAGCCACCCTATGGACGCCTCACCTCGTTACTGCAAGCGGTCTCCTATTCGCCTTTTTATCTCTAGTAGAAATATTTGCTTCGCACTATAGAATGGCGCTAATATGGATGACAGCCGGCGTAATATCAGACGCTATAGACGGAACGATAGCTAGAAGACTTAATTCTGCTAAGAAACTACCTTCCTTCGACGGCACACTCCTAGACGCAATAGTAGATTATATTACGTACGTTATGGTGCCAGTCATATTTATATATAAAGCGCAGCTAATACCAGTCGACTACAACAATTGGTTGCTTCCAGCAATACTGATTGCTTCAGCATACCAATTTGCACAATCAGAATCTAAAACACACGATAACTTTTTCACAGGTTTCCCTTCATACTGGAATGTGGCAGTACTATACATACTTTTACTTGACCCCAGCCACACTAGCAACCTTATACTATTGACTGTACTAACAGCACTAATATTTGTACCAATCAAATATTATTATCCCAGCCGCACCACCAAGCACAAGACACTAATAATGTCGGTAGCCATAATATGGGGTATATCCGGCTTCAGCCTAATACTTACATATCCTACAGTCTACCCAATTCCTCTTGGCATATCAATAATATGCTCAACATACTATATAGCTATAAGTATCTTCACTACCCTGTACAGTACACCAAACACGTAAACATTTATTCTTTCAGCGGATAGTACTTTGTTAGCCTTGCAGCTTTTACCAAATCTTGAGGTGTATTCGCATTAAAAAACGACCCTGCGCCCGGGTCTATCTCTTCAATTTCTCCACTTTCTACATACCGGACATCAATTGCTTCATAAAATCCAACAACCTTACGCCCGCCCGTTTGCAAGTATTTGTAAATCTCCATTTGGCAGTCACTCCGATAAACTGCACGCAGGGGCTCAGGATGAGAAAATTTATCCATCCGCGGTACGACAGCTTGATATTTTTCTGCGGTTTGCAACAAATACAACAATACACCTTGACTAACAAAAGGCATATCACAGCTTAGTATCAATGTGTAGTCATGCGTATCATAATCAAGCGCTGAATAGATTCCTCCCAGCGGGCCAACATCCTTAATCAAATCAGACACCATTGGATAGCCAAACCGACTGTATTCCCCAGGTTTATTTGTGACTATAAAAATATTTGCGAATAAATCTGATATCTGCCGAGTTATACGCTCAACCAGGGGGAGGCCCTCTAACAGAACCAAACCTTTGTCAGTTCCCATTCTGGAAGATTTTCCGCCCGCTAATATAGCGACCCCGATGTCTTCTACCGCAATGCTCATACTGATCCTGCTATAGCAAGTGTCCAACCTACTGGTAAATTAAAGCGAACTTTACTATGCAAAGGCAACACCCAGCAGTTTCGACGCACCCATTAATATCGCTACTAGAAGCACCCATCTAATAAACTGCTCGCCACGTTTCACCGCTAAACGGGATGCGACCATAGCTCCCATAGCATTTCCAGCCGCCAATGTGAGACCTATCCTCCAGTCAACATGCCCATTTATCAAAAAAACTCCGAGAGCAAAAACCGTAAAGCACAAAACAATAAAAACTTTTACGGCATTTCCTTTTATCAAGTCAAATTGACCGGCGTAAACGAGTCCCATCAACAAAAATATGCCAACACCAGCCTGCACAAAACCACCATACATTCCTATTACAAAAAACATGGATGCCACTGAAAAGGAATATCTTTTGGTAACTAGATTAATCCTATCATTGAGCCAACTCTTAGGATTCCAAAATACAAATGGAAGCAAAGCCAACATCAATCCCCCGATAATTCTTTCCATCTGTACTGCGTTGATATCCACAGCGATCTGCGCCCCAAGAACAGCGCCTATTACCGCGGGCAAAGCATATTTAACAGCCGGCTTTATGTCGAGAACATTTTGAGCCCGGAAACTACTTACCGCGACTATATTCTGAATAACAATTGCGACTCTATTGGTTCCATTTGCTACAGGCGCAGGTAATCCTAAGAATATAAGTAATGGCAAAGTAATCAAAGAACCACTTCCGGCTAATGTATTAATAAAACCACAGGCAAACCCTGCGATAATCACCGCTGCAATTTGAGTGAGCTCAGTCATTGCTATCTACCGGCCCTTATATGCTAGTATCCATAGCATCAGACTGTTTGTCCAAAATACATCCATACTACGTAGACAAAGTATCCGCCCACCAAAACCAGTCCTTCTTTCCGACCTAACCGGCGTCCAGTCCACATAAGCACATACAAAACAAGCACGGACCCTAAAAGAAGCCAGGTGGATCCGGCAATACCTTCAGCATTTACCTCAATATACTTGCGACCACTCATTATTATCAGCAACCACGGAAGACCTAGTCCAATCAAGATGTCGAAGATGTTAGAACCGACAGCATTAGCCACGGCCATTCCTCCTCTACCTTGCTTAGCTACAACAATTGACGATATCATATCAGGTACCGATGTACCTGGTGCCAGTATCGTCAGAGCCACAATTACCGGCGGCACCCCAACAGCATTAGCTAAGGCAATCCCACTTTCCACCAAAACCCAACTAATTATGCTGATCAAACCAATCGACACTAAGAATGCCCGGACATATTTAGTTCTTGCATCTCCCATAAGAGCATGAAATACGCGATCAATCAGCATGGCCAAACCTTCGGTCACGGATTTGTTCTCATCAGTCAAATCTATTGCTTCTTCTACGACTTCATCTAATCCACTGTCACCAACTTTTTGCGCCTTGCTCCACCACAACAAACTAGCAACATACACAGCGTAGAACGCAATGAAAATTGAGGCTTCTCCAGTATCGATCCTATTATCTGCAAATGCCCACAACAACAATCCTACACTTGCACAATACACAAGTACATCACGAGTGACAACTGACCACGTTATACGCAAGGGTCTAGCTAGAGCTGAAGCGCCTGTAATTACAAGTATATTAAACAGAGCCGAACCAACTATTGTACCAATACCCACGTCGCCATGCCCACCCGGCTTCACCAATGCAATCAATGCAATGGCAAGCTCCGGAGCCGACGAGCCCATAGCCATTAAAGTGGCTCCCGCAACGTCATTAGACAGCCTCAAACGACCGGATATTTCATCAAGACTCACTATGAAATACCTGTCAGTTAGTATAGCTAAAAGATAAACAGCAATCGTGATTGATGCTAAGCACAACAATATAGTACTAATCATTCAACACCCTTATTAAAGAACCTAAATAACCTATCCATTTTTACATAAAAGTAGCATCTCTACAATGTTTCTATAAATCCAGAGTCTCCTTGCCAACGATTACCGGGTAAGGTAATATTACGCAAAATACTTTATTTAGAAATACGCACATTACCCGCCAACAGAATAAATCATACGCAAATACATTAATCTTTACCATTTATATCATATTTGAAATAGAGACACTAACACCATACACATGAATGCCACAGACCTATCACTTGGACTAGCCTTTATTGCTGGCCTAGCTTCGTTCCTATCACCTTGCGTATTTTCTTTAGTGCCGATCTACATTGGCTACTTAAGTGGCCAGGTCATAGCGGATCCCTCTCAAACTAAACAGCCTACTACTAGCCACCGACAAGCCCTAGTACACGGCACGGCCTTTGTATTTGGATTTAGTTTTGTTTTTATTTCATTAGGAGCGGCTGCAAGCGCTATTGGAAACATACTATACGACTACAGAAGTATTCTTTCTCAACTCGGCGGATTGGCCGTAATAGTTTTTGGGCTACACGTGATGGGAACTATCACTATACCATGGCTCTATTACGATTCAAGGCATCAGTTCAACCAACCGGGGAACAAAAAATTTGGTTTATTATCATCCTTCCTTATGGGAGTGTTTTTTTCGGCTGGTTGGTCACCCTGTGTTGGACCAGTGCTTGGAGCTATGCTAACAATGGCCTTGACCAGCGAAGGGCTAACTACCGGAGTGCAGATGCTTACTAGCTATTCCGCTGGCCTTGCAATACCTTTTATTGTTGCATCTACGGCCGTTGATAAAGTTGCACACATATTTCAAAGGCTTGGACCTAAACTACGCTACCTTCAGACTGCCAATGGAATATTACTAGTAATAATCGGTACACTTCTATTTACTGGAACTCTTAGCCTGCTAACCATAAGATTTGCGCAATTACCAGTTCTATTAGATTTACAGCAAACAATCGATAATACAATTGTCAGCCTCTGGGCAACACTAAGCCGATGACGAACACCGAAGTAGCTCCCATTGCCCCAAAGCATGCCTAAATTCTTACCGCCACTCACTCATAAAAAAGAGTTACTTGCCGGAGCGGGATTTGGTCTAATACTGGGAGCAATCCTATATGCAACCAATCCAGCATTGCGCAATCTCGATATCTCCCCTAACTCCCAGACCAACAATATTAGCACGCCTTCAGCCCATACAATCCTACCAGGATCTGTAGCTCCTGACTTCAGGCTAATAGACGCAAGCACAAATCAGTATGTAACACTTAGTCAGTTCAATGGCAAACCTGTCGTACTTAATTTTTGGGCTACCTGGTGTGGGCCATGCAAAACCGAGATGCCTCATCTCCAAGAGGCCCATAACGCCTATTCAAAATCCGAACTAACAATATTAGCTATAAATTACGCAGAGGATCCAACAACTGTTCTCAGCTTCGCATCTAGCTTAGGGCTTACATTCAGAACGCTACTGGATAAAACTGGTTTAGTGCAGACACAATACCAAATTCGTGGCTACCCTACCACAGTATTTATCGACACGGCCGGCAAAATATCGCACACCCATATAGGAATGCTTCAACCCCATATGCTCACTCAACAAATCGAGCAACTTCTTTCCAAGTAACCAATAATGACTTCATCGCCTAAACCAATCTGGATCGCACTTATTCAATCGAATATGATTAAACACTGGACCAAGGCCGCTACTATATTTTCGGGCACATATATCACTCTCGCTTTACTTGCGCCCATACTAATGTCCGCCGGCTTGCACAAACCAGGTCATTTACTTTACCGAATTTACTCTGCTGTTTGCCACCAGGATGCATACAAATCATGGTTATTCTCAACAACTTCACTAACCTTCAACCCTGCAATACTACCCTCGCTAGAAGCATCATTACCAAATAGTGTCATGCCATGTGTCGAGTGTAGCGCCTTCCTTGGAACTCAAGAAATAGGCTGGAAAACCGCCTTGTGTCATAGATGCACAGCAATATATCTAGGCGTATTTGGCGCCAGCCTTATATATCATCACCTAAAATCAAAGTGCGTACGAATACCAAATCTAACCACCTATATATACTTAGCTATAGGGCTATTACCTATCATTATCGATACTGTTGTACTCACCGATTCTACGAACATATTTACTGAATTTAAATTACGCCACGCCCACATAATAAGTACATTTACTGGAGGCCTCTTTGGCACTATGAGTATATGGTACTCTTACCCCCAAATCGAAAAGTACTGCCAGAAACACACAAACAAACTATACCAACAAGGTGTGCACCACAGGTAACCTTAGCAAACTATGATATCTCATTCCGAAAACAAGATCACGTACTTTACTTTTGAAACAATCCCCACAACTAGTATTAAGCATGGTATTTTTGGCAGGTCAGGCGGCGTCAGTCCTTATCCATACGATAGTCTTAATATGAGTACAGGCACAGGTGACAGCAAACAAAACGTCCGCGCAAACATAGCTCTCGCCTACGATTCTCTAGCCATACCCATCACGTCACTGAGGACGGTAACTCAAGTCCATGGAGGACGAGTAATAGCAACCGATAATAAACAATTCCATAATCACATAGAAGCTGATGGGCTTATAACACAAACCCCGAACACATCGTTGCTCATGCGTTTTGCCGACTGCGTTCCCATAATGCTATATGACCCTACTAACCACGCGATAGGCCTAGCTCATGCAGGCTGGCGAGGAACCCTGGCTGGAGTCACGCCCTCAGTTGTAAGAGCAATGAACTCCGCGTTTGGCTCCAAGCCGCATAAACTATTGGCCGCCATTGGGCCTTGTATTACGGTTGACCATTACGCGGTTGGCGAGGAAGTAGCCAACTTATTTCGCGAGAACTTCAACGCAACAGATGAAATACTTCTATACAAAAATAATTTGGTGCACTTGGACCTACTTGAAGCAAACAAGCGTGCATTAACTGCATCCGGTGTACAATCAATTGAAACCAGCAATCTATGTACGGCTAACAATAACGATTATTTTTTCTCGCACCGAACAGAACCAAGCCCGTCAGGTAGATTTGGCGCCGTAATATACTTACCATAGTATTACTCATGCGAAAACAACATGATGCATTATCATCGGATTCATTAGCCATATCCTACAATGCAACACTTACCCATATCAAAGATATAGCGGAGCGGTCAGGCCGCACTCCAGACGACATCACCTTAATTGCTGTCACCAAAAATCAGCCAGTCGAAGCAATCGAAAGTTTGTACAAGTTGGGTCACAGACATTTTGGAGAAAACAGGGTCGAAGAGGCATCCGCAAAAATAGAATTGTTATCAGCCCAAATGCAATCTAACAATAGTCCACCCATATGGCACATGATAGGGCACATACAAAGTCGCAAAGCACGTACATGTGCCTCGCTATTCAATCACATCCATTCAGTTGATACAATCAAGCTCGCCAACCGACTATCCCGATTTGCATCTGAACACGAGACTACCCTATCGATATTGTTGCAATGTAATATCTCTGGGGAACACACAAAGTCAGGTTTCACCGCAACCGATGCCGCCCTCAACACTCCTCAGTGGTCTAATCTAGTAAACATAATATCCCAAATCGCAGACTTACCAAACCTGATTATTGCAGGCCTTATGACAATGGCTCCCATAACAGATAACCCTGAAGCATCAAGACCAATCTTCCAAAACCTAAGGATTCTCAAAGATCAGATATCACAACACTTTCCGCAATTACCAATGAACCATCTATCGATGGGAATGAGCGCCGACTACGCTATAGCAATCCAAGAAGGTGCTACAATGTTAAGGATCGGAACATCAATATTCGGTCACAGAAATACAAAGTAAAAACATATAGACAAGGATCCGCTATGGAAGAAATACTTATCAGACCAATTGGCTTTATTTTTTCAATAATACAATTTGCGATACTCGGCAGAGTGCTGTTGTCCTGGATACGTCCAGACCGATCTCATCCAGCAATACAACTGCTTTACGAATTGACCGAGCCAATACTCCAACCAATTCGCAACCTGATGTCTGACATGGGGGGAGGTATGTTTGATTTTAGTCCGATAATAGCACTTCTGTTACTCAATGTGCTGGAAGGCCTAATCAAATATATTATCGTTGGGCTGTTCTAAGTATTGCTTTGAGACTAACTCACTACTTCAAATAAGCGCTGTCATTCGCTTAACCTACAAAACATTATCCGAATCCAGGTGTCACGCGTTGATGCAAGTGTATGCCGCATCATAACTGACAAATCAAGATCAATAAGCCAGCAAGGTTATTTCACGTACAGGAATCTATTGCAGTTATCACAAGTAACAATAGTGTGACCGCTACGAGCAGCCTGTATGTGTCCAGTTGACACTCCTAACCCACAGCCTGAACACACCCCATCGTCGACTAACACCACCCCTATTCCACGGTATTTCGACCTAGCTACCTCGTAACTATTAACTAGGTCTTCGGGAATCGAATTAAGCGCTACTTCGCGTTCACCTTCTAAACTTTCAATATTATCAAGTATCACATTCCTCTCAGTATCGAGTTCGCTCTCGAGCAACTTACGCTCATGCAAAGCTTCATCATGATTACGACTAGATATTTCAAGCCTTTCCTTGCAATCCTCCTCCACGATCATAGCGTCAAGTTTGGCATCTTCCAGATCCGCTATGCGTCGAACAAGAGCCTCTCCCTGGTCCTGCAAATCTTTGAGCTCCTTGGGGTTAGTCACTGTGCCGCTGTACAACCTCTTCTCTCCATTTTCGTGTTTGCTAGCAACTATATCTATCTCACCCTGAATGCCAGCATGGTCTCTTATTGCTGACTCCATTAGTCCTGTCGCCTCTTCGACATTCCTTAACGCCTCTACCACAGCGCGGTTATCGTCGAGTGTGCTTTGTATCTCAGCCATACGCTTTCTGCATCGATCTATTTTAGTATCAACTTGTTGTAGTATATATATCCCAGCTACTGAGTTCATAATTAAATGGATTATATCACCACGGTGTATAATCCAACCGATTCCTACAAAGGAAAGTAATAACCAATACTAGCGGCTACCAACACGACACCCATCCTTGCGCAACTATATCCTAATATCAGTCTTTGTGTCCGGCATGACCACTCTCGCATCAGAAGTTTCAGCATTTCGATTGGTTGGACATATCTTTGGTACATCAAATATTGTATGGTCAAGCATCATTGGCCTAATGTTGTTATACCTATCGATTGGATATTATCTTGGCGGTCGACTAGCAGACAAAACACCAAGCCCTAAAAAATATTTCACTATACTTTGTTGGGCGTCCATCACCACAGCTTTTATACCAGTAATATCAAGGCCCGTACTGTTGTATGCCGCAACTGCATTAACTTCATTAAACGCCCCGGTTGTAGCTGGAGCATTTGCGGGAACAATGCTTATATTTGCCGCTCCAATAACTTTGCTTGGGTGCACATCTCCCTTCGCAATCCGACTTCTAACAACCAACCCGTCTGAGGCCGGCTCGGTAGCAGGCAGAGTATACGCTCTATCAACTATGGGGTCCATTCTTGGTTCGTTCCTTCCAGTGCTAGTAACAATCCCAACACTTGGCACACGTTATACTTATATTGTATTTTCCGGAGCCCTATTATTGACAGCACTTATGGGATTATGGAAACATACCTCCCAACATACACATACATTTACCCTATACATGGCTGTACCATTTTGTTTGGTCACTTACCTATGCTCACAAGGTAATATAAGACCCTACGAAGGACTCATGTACGAGAAAGAATCGCCATACAATCTCGTACAAGTCGTAGAACGCAATGAAGTGCGCTACTTATTACTAAATGAAGGTCAGGGAATACATTCAATTTACGATCCAAACTCTCTCTATACCGGCGGCAGCTGGGACTATTTCCTAACAGCACCATTCTTCAATCCACCACCTCATCAAGTGTCAGACGTACACAATCTGCTAATAATAGGTCTAGCAGCAGGCACGATATCAAATCAATATACTGAAATATACGGTGAAATACCCATAACAGGCATAGAAATAGACAAGGACATCATCAAAGTTGGTAATGATTATTTTGCTATGGACAAACCCAACTTGTCAGCGATCGCAGCCGACGGACGCCTTTATCTCAACTATTTATCTCACAAATACTCAGTAATTGCCGTCGATGCCTACAGGCTACCATACATACCGTGGCATCTTACCACCAAAGAATTCTTTCTCGAGACCAAATCACTACTAACGCCTAGGGGCGTACTTGCAATTAATGTCGGACGCACAAGTACCGATCGGCGCCTAGTTGACGCTCTTTCAGCGACGTTGTTATCGGTATTTCCTTCAGTACACGTCATTGACGTACCAGAAACATTCAATTCAATACTCGTAGCAACTAACGTTACAACATCCAACACGAACCTACAACACAACCGGTTATTATTAGGCCCAAATTCACACGAACTCCTGTCATTAATGCTAGATAAGACAATCAATAACCTTGTACCCACCAATCCCAACGACATAATATTTACTGACGATCGGGCACCAGTAGAGCAGCTTACCGATTCCATTCTACTTAACTATATTCTAGGTTCAGATTCAAATTCAGACAAACAACTTCCTGCGCACCGAGATCTATAGCCATACAGTACACATGCTACTCTTCACCAACTATCGCCTCCACCATCTGCCCATATGCGAGTTTGGACTCATTGTAAAACACAAACACCAACGGATGATCGTAAACAGTAAAGCTTTCGTCAGATACAACTGAACTATAACTATACTCATGATGTCTTAGATTATCTTTGAGTTTAACACCTACAGAACTAATAGGATCTCCTCTTAGAGGTATGCCTGCAAAATTCGGGTATCGAGTTTCAGCAAGCACCAAACTATATCCTAGCGTACCATCAAATAAGCCTTGGTAATATTTAACAGTGTATGGAAACAGTTCTGGGTTTGACAACACTGGACCATAATTCCGATTGCTTGCAACAATTATGTAATTTGATTTCGCTAGTTTCTTAACAACAGATCTTAACTTATTTTCCGTGTCAGGCGTACTGGCTAGATCCAAGGCCACAGTATCATATTCTTCTCGGAATATCAGCTTACCGGCATCCCTAACTTGGGGGATAGGAAGCGGGTGGTCCCATTTTTCAATCAGGATGGAATCTTCCATGTTGCTGTTTGCATAGATCCAATTGGAAGCTACGATCCACGGGTGAGGTTTGTCATACATCTTTACGTATGCTATTGTATAAATTGTTGTCGATCCTACCACAATCACGAGTAGTGCCCATCCATATATCTCAAATTTTTTTATAATACCAGCCAACAAAATTGACGCAAAAACAATCTGTATAGGTATTACCGGGAGCATATACCGCGGATATTTAACTTCAAGCCCGGCGATTAGCCCAAAATAAAATACTACCCAAATCACTAGAACCAATCTTTGGGCACCACCATAGTCAGCCTTACGAAGCGGTAGTCTTGATCCAATTTTTATAGCAAGGGCCAATGTCCCGGCGTACATAACAATTGTTAGCGGCCAGCCGAGCGTCCACCGACCTTGCTCAATAATGTGGTAAATATAAGGCTGAGTATTTTTATACTGCAGAACAAATGGCCAATCCACCAAGCCTCTAACCATGTGAGATTGCAATGCGATATTACGTAGATATTCCTGCCATTCAATTACCGCATATGGATTGCACAAGATGAAAACACCAAGCGCACAAAGGCTCGGAACTATCCAAAGTTCAAATACCCGACGAGCTTCACTACGTTTTACGTTATTTACGCGAACCAGTTCACAACACAGTACTGCCGTGAAAGCAGGCAGCACTAGTAGGCCCGCAGTTGCCTTAATCCCAACCGCTAAACCTATAGCGCAACCCGCCAAACTTAAGTGCCACAACCTTTGTGACCCTACGTACGTTACAAGTATAAGCAGCACTATAGTAACAGCAGCAGTTAGCATCGAATCGAATGTTCCAAAATGCGCCTGCTGAATGAACTGTACGGAAACTGCAAACAAGCCAGCAGACATCATACCTACAAACTTGTCTTCCAATTTCTCTCCAATATAGTAGACAGCCATCAGCGTTATACAGTCGGCGAACACTGACATATAACGGCCAACAAGCACCATCTGTAATATCTCCAAGTTACCACGGGTCAAGAATAAGCAACCAATTATGAAGTTATCAATATCCTCTAGGACTTTGCCAACAAAAGATAAGCTTTTTGCTACAAGAACACGAATATAGAGTGGGGCATGTCCATAGGCAAACAATCTTGGTTCGCCACGCGGAATCTCAATACCACTAGTAGTCCTCTGCTCAGGCCAGTAAAACGGGTTCAGCTTCGGTCCAGGACCATATCCATCGGTTCCGTCACCAAAAAACTCTATACTTGTAGCTACTAAATTTATGTACCTTTCGTCCGGATGAGTCTGATATAGACCATCCCATGCAATATGAGAGCCTCTGCTAAAGATGCAGACCGCCATGATCGCAATCATCCAAAACTTACTTTGATTGCCGGCAAGCCAACTGTTTCTATATATACGAACTAGTACAGTTATCACGCTTCAAGAATATCAACAGGCTCATCTCCACTACGGGGTATGCGGACCTCCTCGTGATACGACCGATCCGTATTGACAGACCAAACGTCATTTGTTTGCCCTGCAACAGCATTTTTTACTGCCATAATAGCGGTCAGCATCGAATGGTCTTGATTGTTGTACTTATGCAGCCCATTTCTTCCAATGGTATGAAAATTACTAAGTCCAGCAACCCAATCTTGTACGGTCGCAAGCAAGGGACCGTATACCGCATCATATACTGGGTATGCTTTTTGTTGGCGCACTACTACCCCATCAAGGACATTGGTCTCACTGGCTAAGCCAATTCTCTCAATTTCAATAGTACCCAACTCTAACAGGTCTGCATCGGACATGTTCCACAGTCCATCCCCTTCATTGCAGAAGTATTCAAGCCCAAGGCTTGTAGTGCTATCGTCCGGAACCATTTCACTACTCCAGTTCTTAAAGTTCTGTATACGCCCCACTTTCACATCAGGACTGTGTATATACACCCAGTTATCGTCAAATACGTCCTCTATATCGAGTATTAGTACTACTGTAAGAAAATCCCTATACCGAAGGCCATTCGCCGCTTCAATAACCTCCTCCGGCGGAGCAGGCTCAATACGTAAAATCAATTCGTTAAGTGGCATTGTAGAGAAAAAATCAGTTCCTTCTATATATGCTAGCCCGTCAGCATCATTAATCTCAACACCATTTATTTTCTCCCCATTCCTGACAATACGCACAACCTCTGATCCCAATTCAACATTACCACCTGCATTACGAACAAGGTCTGTTACTTTTTCCCACATCATACCCGGACCCAAAACAGGATAATAAAATTCCTTGATTAGTGTTTTTATTACTTCTCCTCGTGGCGGAAACAGCGCATTCTTAATTGCCGCAGGGAGAGTCAACCCCTTTATACGCTGCGCAGCCCACTCTGCGCGGATATCAGTACATTTTATACCCCACACCTTTTCCGTATATGTCTTGAAAAATATCTCGTACAATCGTTTACCAAACCGATTTACTACCCACTGTTCGAAACTTTCTTCCTCTTTGTAGGGAAAGAGCTGAGCAATTGCATAACTGATAACGATCCGTACGCTCTCGACAATACCTAACCCACTTAGTGCATTAAAAACTCTTAGAGGGTAGTCAAAGAATTTTCCACGGTATAGAATCCTTGATTTACGAGGTCGAACTACAAAATCCTCCTGCATCCACTCATGCCACAATTCTTCAACTTCGGGAACCATAGTAAAAAACCTATGCCCTCCAATATCAAATCTATAGCCTTTATACTCTTCAGTTCTCGCAATACCACCGACAAGACTGTATTTTTCCAGCACCACCACGTCAGAATTGGTTTTTGTCAATTCCCACGCTGCGGTTAGTCCTGCTGGACCAGCCCCAATAATTACCGCTTTTCTTTTCGTCATTGTTAATCCCTTACCCGAAGAACTGCCATAAACGCATCCTGTGGTATCTCAACATTACCTACCATCTTTAGGCGTTTGCGTCCCTCTTTCTGACGAGCCAGTAGTTTCTTTTTTCGAGTCACGTCACCACCATAACATTTAGCTATAACATCCTTGCGCAATGCCCTAACATTAGCCCTGGAAATTATCCTGCCTCCAGCTGCCGCCTGTATAGCCACTGGATACAATTGCCTAGGTATTAGTTTTTTTAGCTTAGTTATCAGACGCTGCCCAGTACTGTACGCCTCGTCACGATGTACAATCATAGCCAGGGCATCAACCGCCTGTTCATTTACAAGTATTGACAATTTTACTAGATCGCCAGCCCGATAACAATCAAATTGATAATCAAGAGAACCATAACCCCGCGTACTTGATTTCAGTTTGTCAAAGAAATCAACAATCAACTCTGAAAGGGGCATCCTAAAAACCAAAACCAGCCTACCTCCACCACTGTGGTGTTCTTCAACAAATACGCCCCTGCGCTTAGTGACCAATTCCATCACAACGCCATAATACGTTGCTGGCAAATACAAATTCACCACCATCCACGGCTCTCTTATCTCCTGAATCTTACCCTCATTAGGAAGCCCAGCTGGCGATTTTACTTTTAAAACGTCACCATTGTCAGTCTCCACCTCATACTCTACAGACGGAGCCGTCGCTATTATATCCAAATCATATTCCCGCTCGAGTCTTTCCTGTACTATCTCCATGTGAAACATTCCTAAAAAGCCGCACCGAAACCCAAAATTAAGGGCGTGCGATGATTCAGGCTTATAAACCAGAGCCGCATCATTAAGCTGCAGCTTCTCCACAGCGTCTTTTAGGACCTGATAGTCATCCCCCTCTACAGGGAAGAAACCGGCATATACCATCGGTTTAACTGGCCTATACCCAGCCAATGGCTCAATTGCAATACTACTTTCCTCAGCTATAGTATCCCCAACCCTGCATTCGCTAACACTCTTAATTCCCGTGGCGACATAACCAACCTGACCTTCGAGTAATTTTTCAGTCGTTTTCATTCCTGGTGAAAACACACCGATCTCTAATGGCTCAAAACTAACCCCACTTTGCAGAAGTCTAAATTTATCGCTAACTTTTATACTTCCGCTTTCGACGCGCACATATATCACAACGCCCTTGTACGGGTCGTAATGGGAATCG
>DDZT01000082.1 GCA_002346435.1 Anaerolineales bacterium UBA3001 | reverse complement strand
TGCAAAAGAAGATCGTACAATTAATTGGGTAAACTCGTAGTAAAATTAGGGTTACTTATGCAACCCTAATTTTTTTGTATTGGTATAGGGTGATATATAGGTACTTAACTGGATGCAATATTATTGTTTGTTAGAGCAAAAAGAAGAAATAATATGAGACGAGATATATTTGTTGTATATATGACGACTTTAGTTTTAGGATCTGGAATGATTGGCTGTTCGACAAATGATGTAATTGTTAATGAGCACGAACATGGAAATGTACATGAGCATGAACATGGAAATGTACATGAGCACGAACATGATATTTCCCAGACAAAAGTGCATATAAGTGAAATGGTAAAGCATGGTGATCTAAACATTTCAGATGTATGGGCAAGACCAGGTTTCAGTGGCGGAAATACGGCAGTCTATATGAGCTTGGTCAATGTTGGTGAGGAGGCAGAATATCTTGTGGGAGCAGAATCTGATATATGTAGAGCTGTAGAAATACATCAGATAAGTATGAAGGGGGATGTAATGACTATGCTTCCTGTTAGTGAAGATATAGCATTATTGCCGGACCAAATGGTGCAATTTATTCCGGGCGACCTGCATTTTATGATGATTGATCTGGATGAAGATTTGACTCCAAAAAATGATTTTCAAATTGAATTAAGGTTTAAGAAATCAGTTCCAGTCGTAGTAAATGTCATGGTTTCTGAACCATAAACGGATTGCGAGAATGTTTGAAACTCGTCCAATGTTGGACTATAATCGGCCAGTTTGAGAATAATATTTCTATATTTATACAGGAATTATTTTGCGTCGATTAAAACTAAGAATTTTTCTAATACTATTGGCATGCTCAATATCTGCATGCGGCTTGTTAAGCTCTGAGCCATACGTATTTAAAGGACTTGAATTTGAAGACCCAGTAAAAGCTCCAGAGTTTACTCTCACTAATCAGAATCGACAATTGGTCAGTTTGTCTGATTTCCGAGGCAAGGTAGTTCTTTTGTTTTTTGGTTTTACTAATTGTCCGGACGCATGTCCTAGCACATTAGGTACATGGAAACAGCTTCATGAATCATTGGGTGACGAGGTAGATAAGGTTTCATTTATCATGATTACAGTAGATCCTGAAAGAGACACTCCAGAAATCTTGAAAAAGCATCTTGCTTTGTTTAATTCAGACTTTATAGGGTTGCATGGTACACTCGAAGAGATTCAGGAAGTAGCTGATGACTACAACATATATTTTGAAAAAGAGGAAAGCGGGTCAGCTGCTGGGTATTTAGTTGGTCACAGTACTTTAAGTTATTTGATTGACACCGATGGCAACTTGATTTTAGGCCATCGGTCATATGAGGCTTCAGCGGGTGATATCTTGTCAGATATAGAATATATGCTTTCTAAGCCATCAAGTGCCATTAATTCTGGTGGAAAGCTGATGTTGTTGTGTGAATCAGGGTGTATGGTTAATTTGCCTGTGAGAAATCAATGAGATTGCATTGTTGGTTGCTTAGTATTGTAGTCAGTACGACTATTCTGCTGTCGGGTTGTAGGTCCGAATCTGGGAGGGAATCAGTAATAGTTGATACCGATATAGAAATGCGTGCTAGCAATCCGGATGATGTGGTACTTGGTGTAGGGCAGCCGCAATTTGTAGAATTTTTTTCATTTTATTGAACTACATGCCAGGCTATGGCTCCCGTCGTGCACGGTTTAGAAAAGAAGTATGCTGGTCAAGTTGAGTTTATATATCTGGATGCTGTTGATAGCGCTACTTCCACTCTGAAAAATAGACTAGATTACAGAGCTTATCCTTCGTTTATCTTATTGAATGGTCAGGGAGATGAGATAGGGCGTTGGGTTGGTAAAGTTCATGAGAGTGAGCTCAGTGATGCAATCGATGAAATGTTATCAGGTGGGTAGTTGCTATAACTTTTTGTTAGCGGTGATGGCCGTTTACTAATGTGTATAGGGTTATTCATGACTGTCCCATGTCTTCTCTTGGAATCCCTCTCTTTTATTTTCTGAGCGGGCCATGAGGAATAGCGTATCTGACAGACGATTTAGATAAGTGATTGTGAGCGCTCCAATTTTTGCCGTATGAGATAGTGTGATGACATCGCGTTCTGCACGTCGGCATATTGCGCGTGCCATGTGTAATCTAGCAGCAGTTTCGGCTCCGCCTGGATGGGTGAAGTTTTTTAGTGGTCCCACTTCTGAATATATCTTGGCAATAAGATCATTGAGTTCAGTAATATGTTTATTTTCTATGTGCGGCTGTGATGGTGTGTCATCAATCTCATTCTGTATATCAAGGTCAGATCCTAGGTGAAAGAGTGTGTTTTGTATAGAGCGAAGAATGTTTGTGTGGGAAGTTGGTAAATTCTCACAAGTTAGAATTAATCCAATTGCGGAATTGAGTTCGTCCAATGTTCCAAATGCTTTAATTAATGGCGCGTCTTTGTATACTCGTTGACCCTGGATGGTAGAGGTAGTTCCGTCATCACCAGTGTGGGTGTCAGGTTTGCTTATTCTTGGCATTATTAATAAGAATCCATTTGTTATTGGTGTAAATTATCATAGATTGTGACAAAGGGCAATTCGCGATCTGGATGAGTTATTACATCTACCTGGGTGTCATACACCTTACTTAATCTTTCGGAAGTATATACATCGGTGGGTGATCCATAGGCCTCTATTATCCCATGTGATATTAATGCTACTGAGTCTGCGCATTTTGCCGCTTGGTTAATGTCATGCATGGTTAAGAGAACGGTAATATTATTGACTGTTGTGAGTGAATTAATAAGTCTTAATATTGACGTTTGGTGTTTGAGGTCGAGATGGGCTGTTGGTTCATCTAGTAGAAGTACGTCAGGTTCCTGTGCGAGAGCACGCGCAATTACAACACGTTGTAGCTCTCCTCCAGACAGATCGCTAACAAAGCGTTCTTTTAGGTTGTAGACATTTGTCTGTTTCAATGCTTGGGTTACGACAGCATGATCATTGGCGGTTTCATTTTGCCATATCGGAAGATAGGGCGTGCGACCCAGCATTACTATTTCTTGAACTTTAAAGTTATCTGGCATGGGTGCATATTGTGGTACAACAGCTATGTGACGTGCTCGATCAAGTGCGGATAGTTTGAGTAAGTCTACTGATCCCAGATGGATTTTACCCTGTGAGATTGGTGTTACTCCCGTGATCGCCCGAATTAGAGTGGATTTACCTGCACCATTTGGGCCAACTAGTGCAACTATTCCGGGTCTTGGTAGAGAGATGCTAAGGTTCGGGATTACTGTCTGGTTATTATAACTAACAGATATGTTTGATATTGTTAAAGGATCCATATCAGAATACTGACCTTTTAAGTTTGCGCAACAAAAAAATAAAAAAGGGTGTTCCAGTTAATGCTGTAATTATTCCTACTGGTAGTTCTTGTGGTGCCATTATGTTGCGAGCTGCTAAATCTGATAATACTAGAAATGATGCTCCTCCTAACAAACAACATGGAAGTAAGCGCCGATAGTCAGGTCCTGTTAGTATGCGCATAGCATGCGGTACGATTAGTCCTACAAATCCTATGAGTCCTCCAAATGCCACTGCAGATGCCGTCATCAACGTTGCTGATGCTATAAGGATTATTTTCAAGCGCTCAACATGTATTCCAAGTTGTTGAGCTTGTTCTTCGCCAAGCTGGAAAACATTTAATGCTCGTGCATTGATAAATATAAGTAGGCTTCCAAGTACCATGTAAGGAATCATTATTTTTACTGGGGTCCATCCACCTCCGAGATAAGATCCAAGCATCCAGTTGAATGCTCTCTGCAGTCCATCAGGACGTCGTAGCATCAATAATGTCGTTGCCGCCGTTGCAAATGATCCTATGGCTATACCAGCAAGCAACATTGTTGTTACGGGTGTGGTTTTAGATACGCGTGCAGTCATAACCACTATACCAACTGTTATTATGCCTCCTGCAAATGCAGCGATAGTGATTATGCTGATACCTAGTGGGTCAGAATTAAGATTTGTTGTAATTGCGATAGTTGCACCCAAACCGGCTCCAGATGCAACTCCTACTAGATATGGGTCAGCAAGCGGATTTCTAAATAGGCCTTGATAAGTTGCGCCTGCGGTGGCAAGCGCAGCTCCAGTTAATGCCATAAGGGCGACTCTAGGCATACGGATATCAAAGAGTATTGTTGAATATTTGCTTATCTCCTCAATAGTAATATTCGTAAAGGACAAACGATCCAATATTAGGTCTGTTATTATTCTGGGAGGTATTGGTACGGATCCTATTGCAACACCAAGAATAATTGCTGTAATCAGTATTACAAACAACAGTAATGATGATGCAATAGGTGAATTCAACATGCTCTACCTAGGCTAGCGTTCATTTTGGACTCCACTAACCCAATCCGATAATAATTCTTTCAAGATTTCCATTCCTACTTTTTAGACTCAATAGTGGTTATGATATTTGCTAGTGTTTCTAGTCCATCGACTATGCGTGGTCCAGGTCGACTGACAAGATCATCGTCAAATTCATATATATGTCCTGTTTTCACTGCTTTAAGTGTTTCCCAACCGGGTCGGTTTAGAACTGTTGATTTGGTTTGTCCGCCATATTTGCTTGATCCAAGTACAATTATGTCCGGGTCTTCATATATCAGTTGTTCTAAGCTAATCTGCCAGTAAGGTTCATCGCTTATTGCACCTATATTAGTACCTCCAGCTGTAGTGATAAGTATATCGATGAACGAACCATCACCGGGGGTCCATGGTTTAGAAGGTTCACTAGCATCGATTTCGTAGTATACAGATGGAATTGTTGACTGTTTAATTACATTATCTTTGATGTCTTGTACACGTGTTTGCATATCTTTGACCAAAGCGTTTGCGTTGTCGCTGTAGCCAGTGATAGTACCTACATTTTTGATGTCACCGTAGATATCATCTAGGTCAGATGCAATGCTTGTGGTGAAAACTGTGATACCAAGTTTATCTAGTGCTGTTACGTCCTCAGGGTTGGTGATACCAGCGGCCAAAACTAAATCTGGCTCGAGATTTACTATAACTTCTGTATTTACTTGAGGGTATAGACTTCCGATACTTGGTATATCTGCAGTTTCTGGAGGATAATCAGAATATTCGTCTCTAGCCACTAAATTTACATCGGCATTTATAGCAAACAATATTTCTGTATTTGAGGCTGCTAAACTGACAATTTTTTCAGGTGAGGATGGAATTGTAATTTCTCTTCCTAAACTATCAGTTATATTGATATCTTCAGGGGCGGATGTGTTTAATAATGGTGAGTTTTCTATATTTTGACAACCACATAAAGTTGCTACAATGAGTATTACTACAAGCATTTTGGAGACTATGTTTGAGTAAATATTCGATCTTGTTACTGTTGAAGCGAAAAGCATAAAAAAAAACCCTTTCATCCGTATAAGGCGAAGGGTTGCGGCACATAGCTTCTTGTGTTTGCAGTCCCGTTGCCTCGCGGGATGGTAAACGCAATATTAGGCGGGCGACCTGGCTTACTAGTTAATCTAGATTACAGTTGCGGGTCAGCGCCGGACTTGCACCGGCTTCGCCTTTATGCCGTCCCTTCCGGGGGTTACGGCACCTAAATTGCTTGATTGATATTAAATTTGGAGTATTTTACATTAATATTTTATAAATGCAAATTAATTTTAGAGCATATCTTTGGAAGATCTTTGTAGGTGTTCTAGGAACTCTGATCTGGTACGTTGATTATTAAGGAAATTGCGTCTCATTGCGCTAGTTACCATGCGGGCACTTGCTTTTTTGACTCCTCGCATCATACTGCAGAGATGTAAACCTTCCACTACTACTGCTACTCCTAAAGGTTCTAGAGCTGTTTCGAGAAAATCTGCTATTTGACTAGTGAGTTTTTCCTGTAATTGCAGTCTGTGTGAAAACATATCTACTACGCGAGGTATCTTACTTAGTCCTATGACTTTTCCATTGGGTATATATGCGACATGTGCTCTACCAAAAAAGGGTAACATGTGGTGTTCGCACATGCTAGTGTATGCAATGTCTTTTACTATAACCATTTCGTTATAGCTTACGTCAAATAATGCGTCATTGATTAATTTATCAGGGTCAGTGCGATATCCGTCAAAAATTTCCGCATACATTCTGGAAATCCTATCGGGAGTGCCTTGTAGACCTTGTCGGTTAGGGTCTTCACCTATGCTGCTGAGTAATGTATCGATCGCCTGATTAATGCTCTCTTGGTCAATTGGGTGAGGAAATAGATCGGATATAGACTTTAAATTGGTTTTAGACATAGTTATTAGTTGGTTTCCCTTGTTTTAGAAGTTTAATGTCATGGCGGATCTTCATAGATTTAGATGGGTTCTGAAAACTTTGAGCAATTTCTTCAAGAGTTTGGTTTGTGTCTGGATGAATATAGTTGGGTGATATCTCAGCAAGACATAATGCCACAAAAGCGCGTTCCAATATCTCATTGTCAGGTATACGTCTGTGACCTAAGGTAATGACTTCATCGTTGAATAACATGATGTCAATGTCAATAGTGCGGGAGGCAAAAGGGTTGCTGGTTTTTTTACGTCCTAGAAGCTTTTCAATCTGTTTTATTCCGTCATCGTGCAGACTTTTTGCTGTTAAATTGGTCTCTAATAGTACCGCTGCGTTTAAATAATTGGGTTGTTCAATATCACCTAATGCTATGGTTTCCCAGACGCTAGAGGAAATCATTATCGATCCATAGTTTTCCAACATGCTTACGGCAGTGGGAAGATTGTGGTCTGGAGAAATATTGGATCCGAGAGATAGATAAGCTTGATTCATTGCTTCTATGATTGTGTTTTACTTCGTTCTATGGTTATGCCAACTGATTTGGCGAATCGCAGTGCAGTTGGCTTTTGTACGTTGACAGATACAGTTTCCACCTGTTGAGACTTTAGACAGATAGCAGCTATTTCTGATGCCAATTTTTCTATCAAGTAGAATTTTGAACTTTCTACTAATTTTATAATCTCTTTTGTAATAGTGCGGTAGTTTGCTGAGTCTGATATATCGTCAGATTTAGCGGCAGGACGACTATCAACATATAACACTATATTGATTAATACATCCTGAAGATTTTTACGTTCGTCAGGGTTGATGCCTATAATAGCTCTCAAATGAAGGTCAGTAATTTTTATACGGTCAGATTTTGACATTATTGATTTCCACCATAACGTTCTCCACCATCTACAGTTATATATTCAGCAGTTATGTAATCTGATTCTACAAGAAAAATAACAGCACGTGATACATCTAAGGGTGTACCCCAGCGTTTCAATAGTGTGCCAGAAGCTATCCTATCCCTTGTTTTTTGAGAATATTCGTCTGGGGATAGTACTGGACCTGGTGCAACAGCGTTCACTCTGATGTTAGGAGCTAAGTCAACTGCTAGTTGTCTGGTTAGAGCCATTAATGCTGCCTTGCCGACCGAGTGAGCAGCATATCCTCGGCGAGGCAACCAGGCCATGAGATCAACAATGTTGATGATAACTCCGGAACCAGCATTCTGCATTATTGGTGCAATTATATTTGAGCAGTTGAAAGAACCTTGTATTAACGTGTTCGTTACTTGATTCCAATCTTCGGTTGAGTTAGTAGGTAGTTCGGTTTTTGTGAACAATGATGCTGAGTTTATTAGAATTTGAATGGGTCCAAGTAGTTCTTCTGATTCAGATATCATGGTGGATACTTCGATCTGGTTAGATACATTTGCTTTTTGGGCGATGGCACGCACTCCCAGTGTTTCAGCTTCATGAACTGTAGTGTGTGCCATCGCTTCGGATTGATTGTAATTGACAATTACATCAGCCCCTCTTTGAGCTAATTCCATAGTAATTGCCTTGCCAACTCTATGTGCTCCACCTGTGATCAGAGCTACTTTACCTTCGATATTCATGATTTATTGTGATTATGGAGTGCCTTCCATATACGTTCTGGAGTGAATGGAAGTTCTCGGACGCGTATTCCTACAGCATCATAGATTGCATTTGCTACTGCTGGAGCTACGCCATTCATAGGTATTTCTGCTACTGCTTTGGCACCATAGGGTCCGTTGGGTTCATAGCTCGGTACTAAAATTGATACTAATTCAGGCATTTCATCTGCTTGATAGATACGATAGTCTCCAAATCGAGTAACTAGTGAGTTACCATTTGGATCATATGGCATCTCTTCAGAGATTGCATACCCTAAAGCTTGAACCATTCCACCATCTATTTGACCCTCTGATGTAATGGGATTAATAGCTGTGCCACAATCTACTGTCATTACTAGTTTTATCACGGTGACTTGTCCCGTTTCAGTGTCAACCTCTATTTCAGCATATTGCACCGCAAATGGAGGTGGTGAATATAGTGACATATGAGATGCTGTTGCCATTATTTGTTGTTGGTTTTCTGTATGTAGGCTGTGAAGAGCTATTTCAGACAGGCTCACACTACTTCCGTTAATCGCGTATACATGCCGATCGTGGATTTTCATATCATTTGCTTTTGTGTCAAGCATTAAGGATGCTCGATCGAAGATTTGTTTACGCACTTCTATTGCAGCTTTATGAACGGCACCACCAGATATGAAAGTTGTGCTAGATGCATAGGCTCCAGTGTCAAATGGAGTGAAATCAGTATCTGATGAGTAAAC
>DDZT01000026.1 GCA_002346435.1 Anaerolineales bacterium UBA3001 | reverse complement strand
TGTCTGTAGGATTGGGTGATAGGGCGAAATGTAGTTCATAATGATCGAATTCGGCATTGCCAACAGTGCCTAAAATTGGCACTGTATCATCCACTAGGTCGCCCTGCTTGGGATCGGTGATGTTGACAATTAATGTAGTGATTGGACGCTCTACATGTAGTTTGGACACGATAGGGCCAATGGTCAATGAAATAATTAGTGGTGGCACTATAAGATTTATCATACGAATTCAGTATACAACAATCATCATAAAATCATCATAAATTCATCATAAAATCATCACAAATATCCTTTGCTCAAATGGCTGTTCTGGTATAATCTCGGCGTTAGCGCGTTATTTCACAAAGCAGTTGCAGTTTGTTGGTGGAGAAAGCTACCATCGTTACAAGGATTGTGTTTAAACACAAAACACAAAATAGGAGCAGATGTGAAACATTTTGCAGTTGCAACATTTATAGTTGTTGTAGTCACTGTAGCAGGGGCTGTACTTCTTGACTCGGCTGACTTGTTGCCGCCTCTAGCGAGTGTTCAAGGTGTAACTATTGATTGGCTGTTTGATGTTCACTTAAAGCTAATAGCATTCTTATTTGCTCTAGTAGTTGTGTTTATGCTTTATTGTATTGTTGTTTTTAGAGGTAAACCAGGAGATTTGTCTGATGGTAAGCATATCCATGGTAACACTAGATTGGAGATTACTTGGACTGTTGTCCCACTGATCATTGTAGCTATTATGGGGTATATTGGAGTAGTGACTTTACGAGATGTGACTGCGTCTTCTCCAGACGAAATGGTTGTTGAGGTGACTAGCGCGCAATGGTCTTGGAGGTTTGATTATCCTGAGCAGGGATTGACATCCACAGAGCTTGTACTGCCTGTAAATCAACCAGTCAGATTTGAGATTACTTCGACAGATGTGATTCATAATTTGTGGGTTCCAGAATTTCGGGTTAAACAGGATGCAGTTCCCGGAGCAGTTAATTTGTTGCGTGTGACTCCTACGGTTGTCGGAAATTACAAAGTTCGTTGTGCAGAACTTTGTGGAATGCGCCATTCTCAGATGTTAGCTGATGTGCGGGTTCTTGAAAGAGCAGAGTTCGATAGCTGGGTTGGGGCGGAGATAGCTAGGTTAGCTGATCTTGATACTCCTGAAGCGCGTGGAGAACAGTTGTACCAAGCCCAAGGATGTATAGGATGTCATTCATTAGATGGGACAATAGTAGTGGGTCCAACTTGGCTCAATTTGTATGGTCGTCAAGAGCAATTGGACGATGGGACTAGCGTTATAGCTGATGAGGACTATATACGAAATTCCATACTCTATCCGGCCGATCAGATTGTCGAGGGTTTTCAGAACTTGATGCCTGGTAATTATGGAGAAATTTTGTCAGAAAATGACATTGACGATCTTATAGCCTATATAAAGACTATTAAAGACTAAATGATTATTGTAATATCGTTTGAATTTGGCGGAGGCAACTTGTGACACATATTATCACCTCTCTTTGTTTGCGTGACAGTTCCTGTGTGGAGGTATGTCCTGTAGAGTGCATTATACCGGGTAAACCGATGAAGGAGTGGCCTTGGTTTTATATTGATCCGGAAACTTGTATTGATTGCGGAGCATGTATTCCAGAATGTCCTTATGAGGCTATTTTTGAGGAACAAGCCGTACCTGCTGACTATAGTGCAAAAGGCGGTGAATTTATTGCACGGTCTGGTCTTCAGGGACATTATGAGGGCAAGAATGATCAAGGTGAAGATGTCATACTTGACTGTACCAAGCAATTAGAAGCAGGTGAGACGATAGATCTGACTGAGGATATTCAACCTAATTATGCATATTTCACTGAGGGGGTTGGTTACGGTGCATTGGATATGCAAGATGACGCGGTAGATGATTTAGAGGTAGAAGAAGAATCTGATACTGATTCTGTAGAAAGTTCTGAAAAGGTTGTAGTAGATGCCATAGAAGAAAGTGATAGTAGTGTATCTGTAGATAGTGAACTCGAGACAGTAGAAGAGACTGTTGACCAACAAGATGAGGTTCGTGCAGGCGAGGCAATTCCAGAAGATGAAATTGGCTATATTGAGGAGCCGACTGGAGTAGAAGAAGCTGAGGTTGTAGCGCAGCAATCCAGCGATGACACACGTGTTACTGCTGTCAAAGACGCGCCTATCTGGCAGCCTCCATTTTTTCTTACCATTGGACTGGTTCGTGGTTTGTTGGGTCAGTTGTTTGGCACATTGTTTGGTATGGGGTTGGTATGGTTGGTAAGGTTTTTCATGGGTCTGGACGAGTATTGGGCAGCAGAGCCAGCTTGGGTTGTAGGAGCAATTACAGGCACTCTAGGTTTCATGATAGGTGTTGGTGCATTAACTGACTGGGGTAAATGGATGATTGGAATGCAGACTCCAATGGTTCATGGTCCGCCCAGTGGGAAACCTGCATGGTTCCGATACTTAAGCGTAGACTACAATCACAAAGTAATAGGCATTCAATATGCCATCACTGGAATATTTGTGATGCTGGTAGGTGGCGCTTTGGCAATAATTTTCCGATTAGAGCTTGTAGCTACCGGTATGCAATATATAACTTATAACACGTACAACTCGTTCATCAGTGCTCATGGCATTATTATGATAGTAAGTATATTACTCGGTGTGGGCGCCATGATTAACTATCTAGTACCTTTAATGATTGGCGCATCTGATATGGCTTTTCCACGTTTGAATGCATTTGGGTATTGGATCAATGTGCCGGGCGCCATACTTCTGATTACAGCACTGTTTGTTGGTGGATGGGATACTGGATGGACAGGATATCCCCCATTGAGTGCTCGTGCTCCAATTGGAGTACAACTATTCTTTCTAGGTGTTTATATGATTGGTTTGTCCTCCATAGTGGGCTCACTGAATTTGTTAGTAACAGTTGGAAAAATGAGAGCTCCGGGAATGAGTTTGTTTCGGATGCCTATTTTTGTCTGGGCTTCTATTTCCACAGCAATTCTTCAACTTACAGCCACTCAGTTCATTGGTTTAGCGTTCCTGATGGTAGTAACAGAGCGGATTCTAGGCATGGGATTTTTCGACCCATTTATATCGGATGCTGCTGCAGCTGCTGGAGTGCCGCCAGGCGATCCAGTGTTGTTCCAACATCTATTCTGGTTCTATTCACATCCAGCAGTATATGTGTTCATTTTGCCCGGACTGGGGATAATTAGCGAATTGCTTCCTGTCTTTGCCCGGAAGCCATTATTTGGATACAAATGGATAGCCATCTCGAGTATGTCAATCGCATTACTTGGTTTTTTGGTATGGGCTCATCACATGTTTGTATCAGGCATGAGTGACTTTCTCCGTATTCCGTTTATGCTTGCAACAATGTTGGTAGCTGTACCTACAGGAGTGAAATTCTTTAGTTGGTTAGGAACTATGTGGCAAGGGAAACTCACATTCCCAACACCTATGCTTTTTGTATTGGGAGCCATATCAGTTTTCCTCATTGGTGGTTTAACGGGTCCACCAGCAGGTACTGTTGCTACCGACCTGTTTTTACATGATACTTATTGGGTTGTGGGCCACTTTCATGCCACAATGTTTGGTGGTTTTGTGTTTCCGTTTTTCGCTGCCTTATATTACTGGTATCCAAAAGCGACAGGGCGTCAATATAGTGAGCGATTGGGCAAACTACATTTCTGGTTGATGACTCCTGCATTCTGGGTACAGAGTATAGGTCAGGCACTTGTGGGATTGAAAGGTATGCGTAGACGTATAGCAGATTATGACCCGGCTTTAGGAATTGAGCCGTATCATTTAGCAATAACTGTAGCAGGTATTTTAATTGCTGTATCAGTACTTGTATGTATATACAATCTTTGGTATAACGCTCGTAACGGACAGATAGCCAAAGACAACCCATGGAGATCACGTTCACCTGAGTTTCAAATACCTTCACCAATTCCTGAACATAGTTATGCTGAGCCTTTTGAGATTGTAGGTGAGCCATACGATTATGGTTTACCTGGGTCAATTTATACGAGTATGGAGTCGGTCAATGGCATGGAGACAGAAGAGGTGCTTCAGTAATGATGTTGGAGGCAAGTAATTTCGATGGATAGTACGACAATTTTTATAGCAGTGGTGGTATTTATAGTAATAAACATAATTGGTATTGCTGTAACTCTAGCGGTGGTCTTGTATCAACTTAATCTACTGATATCAGGTGGAGCTCTAGTTGTTCCTCCGGATACGGGTCCTGTAGATGCGATGGAACGGATAGCTTGGAAAAAACAACGTGATGAAAAGTTGGCAAGTAAAGCTAGACTATCTAGTGCTTACCGTACTGGAGTAATGGTGCTTTTGTGGTTGTCGTTGTTGACTGCCGTGGAATTTGTCGCCAATATGATTGGTGCATCTACTGTTGCTATGTTCTTGATTGCTTTTATCAAAGCAGCTATTATTTTACAGTTTTTTATGCATGTTTCTAGTTTGTGGATACAAGGAGAGAGTCATTGATGAGTACAGAGACTCATTCATTATCAGAATATCGTGAACAACTCAATAACAATCGCTTGGGACTGTGGTTGTTCTTTGTGTCGGAAGCATTTTTATTTATCGGTTTACTGGCAGCGCGTTTTTATCTTTGGGGTAATACTCGTCCTGATTTGGATCAGAATCTAGGTATTATAGTGACTGTTATTCTTTTAGCTAGCAGCTTTTCCATGAATCGTGCAGAGACAGCCATAGTACATAATGATAGGGAGACCTTTCTAAATAGTTTGTTGGTCACTGCTAGTCTTGGAGTAATATTTTTGGTGGGGGTTGTAGGTTTTGAGTGGCAAGGACATATTAGACCACAAGATGGTGCTTTTGGAGCTGTGTTATATGGAATGACAGGTATGCATGCTCTACATGT
>DDZT01000024.1 GCA_002346435.1 Anaerolineales bacterium UBA3001 | reverse complement strand
GGTGAACCAAACATTCGTTACTTCGACAATAAAAGATTATAGATTCACATGTGACCAACCAGAATCAACCTCAGTGCGAAACTATCGATTAATATCCCAAAAAATCATATGAAACCGCTACGCAAAATCATAGATACTGCATTGCAATTTTGGTGGATATTAATTTTTTACAGTCTTTTTCTGGTGTCAATCGTAATAATTCCGTATGTACTCTTAAACGGTATTTTCGATCTTTCTGGAAATTCAGGAGTCTTCTGGTCGCTTGTCATGGTTTTAGATATATTACCGATTTCCATATGGGTCGGAGTCACCTTTTCCAGAATTAAATCCGATGGCAAGGACAAAACTCTCCATGATGTTGTAATGGCGCTGCTAATACTAATAGGAAGTCTGGTTCTTGTATCCATAGCATGGCTGGTGTTCAAATTCGTTACCATTTATTGGATTCAATTACTGATGGTTGCTGTAACTACTGGAATATTGATAACACTTAAACGTAAAGTCCGCAACGAGTCCCCTGATAATTCTTCCAAATAAACACTAATTGTTAATGCGTAATGCGTCCTCACTCTTCGACAATAATATAAATAACGCTACTAGTTACGAGATAGTTCATTAATAAACATCTTATAAAGTAATGAATATTAACTATAGTTTTAATATTCACGTACCTGAATTCATTAATACAGTTCTTAAACTATCCTCAGGAATAAACTCGGACAATTTATCCTTAAATCAACCCATAACCTTATGGATAATTTTGTCTTGGCTACCTACTATGACCTCAAATTTACTAACAAGTGATAAAAACTTTAAATATGAACGAATCAATTAAGGAGCTTATTTAAAAATGAGTTATAAGAATTTGGCAGGTTATTTACTTACGATTGCGCCTATAGTTGCATTGCTTATATTTGTTGTAGTGTGGGAAGCCTTGATCGGGAGACCAGATTCAGATCTAGTAGGTGAGGCACTAATTAAAGCAAACCTTGAGTTGTATTCAGATTCTATGATAACTACCAAAATAGTTGCCGCATTAGGTGGGGCTGGAATGATAGCTATGATGCTAGGATACATGTTCTGGGCTCGGCTATTGCAGGGTGAAGGAACAATGGCTGGAACGTTAGCTACAGTATCGGCTATCACCATGCCCTTAGCCGCTGCGGCCATGTTAGTATCAATGGACTTTAATTTCGCTTCTGCAGGTGCTTGGGAAAAGGACGATATGGCCAACGCCTATACTTTGTCTGCGATAGGGGAATACGCAGGCAGCACTTTTATGTGGGCATTTATCTCGTTAAGCATCGGCTTTACAGCCCTTGCATCGGCTTTACAATCTGCCGATAAGATAACCATGTATGTAAGTGGGCTGCTTTCTATAGTTGCTTTAGCGCTATTAGTTACTTGGTTTGCTAATATAGAAGTTGGTTTTATTGTATTTATGCTAATGATGCTACTGACAATCGTATCTGGAATTAATTTGATCAGACAAAAAGCTTAACTTGAGGGTAGACAAGGCAATCCCGGTATCTTGTTTTCACAAAGCCGGGATTGTCTTTTTCAACATTCCTGTTGAACACAAACCTATTTATAAGCCAAAATATGCGTAGTGTTATCCACTGGTGGGTAACCGACAATTCCAAGCTGTACCTTGAGGTACAGCTTTAGACAACCAATTTTCTCACGAGACAGTCGCTACTATTTAATTTATTCCTGCCCTCGACCCCTTAAAACAGTGATTGCCCATGCTATTGACACTATGAACATACTGATCCATGCTGCAATCGCTAAAGCATCCGTTTCCGTTACAAACAAGGAAATTAAATGACAAGCACCAATTAATGATGTACAAAGCTCCTATTCCTCTGCGTAATATGTCATCACACAGACCTAGAGTTATTCCCAGTAAGAGAATAGGAATACCCATAGTTAGACCGATCACATCAGTTATATGGTAACCAACAAGATAAATAGTGTTAGCATTTTCCTTCGATGTCTCAAACAAACGTACTGCAGCAAAATTAACTCCAACAGAGGCCACAAGCACTGCAATATTTAATGGGAAAAGGACTCCCGAAATCTCTGCAAGTCCAGACCATTTCGTGTTTCCTGCCTGGATTATTCTTCAAGAAATAGTAAAACCTGTGAACAATAAGAGCATACCGGTGATAAAAGCTGTCATAATCGCAATACTAGTGGAAGGGTTTTTAGCTAACTGCGCTAGTTCTTCTTCCGCAGTATCTACACTGGGCCACCCTAGGAACGCTCAAAATATTGCAATAGGACCAATTATTAAAAGCCATCCCGCAAGGTTGTTAGAATTCATAACCAACTTAGGCACATATAGTAGGCAATCGCCTTTGAATTATCCAGAAACTATTAGTCCGGTTTATCGAAAAATTAGTTTGCGTCCGGTTCAGCAACCTTTAGGGTAATAATGTAATTTAGTAGTTAACGTCCTCTTGTTGATTAATGTTACCTTATAGAATTAACTGAATCCTTATGTTACCGACTTGGGTAAACTCCAAAAACCAAATCGTTCCACATGTGGGGACAAGAAAACTTCTCGTTCCGTGTAGGTCGCGTATGTGATAGCGAGGACTTGATACAAGTCGAAATTAATTATAATTATCATCAAATAGCATTAAGGAACATGATATGAAATTATGGACATTCCTAGTGGGTTATGCCTTCTTTGTGGCATTACTACTAGGTTGGGTGGAATTCGCTCCACAAAACGCTGCTCCATTAAATTTCCTGAGTAAAGGGGGATTTTTTAATGTACTTATTCTTATTCTTTTTATAAGCCCTCTTGGTTGGGGCGTCGCAGTTTTTATTCTCAACTTTACCTACAAGAGATTGAAACGCAAATATTCTTGGTTCCCTTACGATGAAGAAGAAAAAGACAAAAAGCTTTATTAATACAATCTTGTTTCAAGGCTGTACATCAGCTACGAGGGCACACCAATCTGAACACAAGCTAGGCTTATTTGTCGGAGACGGCTTACCATTGGGAAGATGCTGTAGGATTGCTAGAGTAATAATTTATTGTTAGTTATTATATGGGCATCTCAGCCTCTTTAAGCTTTCGCTCATCACAAGGAGACATGGAGGGCTCGTCCTCTAAAATTCTCCAAAGAACTAAGATGCCCATCTAATATTACACTTTACTTGTAGGAGTTGGGAGTAGCTATAATTACTCCCGTTTTTTGCTCCACTTAGTTAAACAATAAACACAATTTTCAAGAGCATTAAATCAAAAGATGTTAATGAAATTAGCTTTAGGAGTAGCTCAAAAATTCGATATAGCTAAGCTTTAATAACCGCACCATCGGCATCTTTAAATTTTTGTATGGCTATTACTATAAGGTCTATCAATTGCCATATCCCAAGCCCACCTAGAGTCAATAACATGGGGATTCCCGTGCCTACTTTACCTACATAAAACCTGTGAACCCCAAATCCTCCTAGTAACAGACATAAAATAAGGGTTGCAACAAAACTTTTTTCACTAACGTTTTCTGTGGACATTATTGTTCCTTAGAATTTCCGACGTTCGGGGAATAGTAACATACGGGCTATACTCATCACGCGGCGCGACCAGTGCTCACTTGGATGCAAAAAGTTGGCAATAGAAACCAATCAACTTTGCATCCAAATGTATTTTTCAACAAACTCATACATGGATAGAACGCTAAACCACATAAATTAGATAATTACTAATTACTCAGTATTAGCTTTCTTTCCTCATTCTAAATATGCCAAGCAGTACTACAGTGAGTGTGAACCCTAGCCACATTGGTATGAATAGAGCGTCCTCGTTATCCGGGGTGACATCGACAAATCCGAGGACAACAAAGCCATATGCCGTAACCACACATAACAAAGCACACAACCAAATTGGGAAAAACTTATTAACGTAGTATCCGATGCCTGAAACAAAAAGTCCCAGAAACAACGAAGACCATCCAAATTCCCCGATGATCTCTCCGTAGTCAGTCATTGATGAACCATTGAATGCATCAGCAACTATCCCTACTGGCAAAGCTATAATCATAATCAGAAACCCTGCGTTAACGATTCCGTATCCTTCCCCACCTTTTATTGCATCTCTCGTCATCATGATTGCTATTGGTGCAGAAAACGCAATCCATGTTGCTAATTTTTCTGTAAGGTTAGCTTCCAGTATACCGGTCCCATCTGGACCAAGCCCTAGGTATATTACAAGAGGGGCAATACCCGCAATAATGAACAAAATCCCATTGACTGTTTTCGCATTCATAAAATCCTCCCTAGCATTTAGGTGACAAAACCATAATCCTGGATAACATAATTACTGGTTGGGAAGAATTATTCAATTAATATCGAGGCCAACATGTCGGAAATTCGAATATTGGTACATATTTGAAAACCCAAGGTTCAAACTTCAGTATATCGTGATATTTCTGGGGTAATTTCATGATTGTTCTAATAGGGTTCTCCCATCCTAAGCAAGGCCTGTCTTCGCCAACGCTGTCAGCGGGAAACGACCCTGGAACCTTGAACTAAGGGCACTGTATGACGAGTTAGTTGCAAACACTAGCCCCGAAAGCCTTCAAAATGGGAAAACAGAAACACACCAATATTCACTAATACAGTCACGAAAACATGGGGTGGTGGGCGGTATAAGAGTCGAACTTATGACCTCTGCGATGTCAACGCAGCGCTCTAAACCACTGAGCTAACCGCCCTAAATAAACTAACGAATAAAAAGTCTAGCAATGGTATGTATTGAGGTCAAATAGCCGAGTAGCTATTAATGTTCCATCACTTGGCCACCATTCAAATTAATTGACTGCCCATGTATCCAAGAAGCCGCCTCTGTACAAAGGTAAGCACAGAAATTGCCCACCTCTTCATCGCTCCCATTCCTTCCAATAGGTGTGTTTTTAGCCATGTCTTCCCAGTTATCCCTGACAACATCCATCCGCGCAGTTTCTACGGCCCCAGGGCATACCGCATTTACATTGATTTTATGCGGACCTAATTCTTGAGCCATTGATTGCGTCATTCCAACAATTGCAAAATTTGCCCCATTATACGCAAGAGTATTAGCGGAACCTCTCTTTCCAGCAGTAGAAGATATGTTAACTATTTTTCCTCCATCACCTTGAGCAATCATGGTACCTATAGCTGATTTGGTGCACAGAAATGTTCCCGTAACCTTTATATCCATTACCCTTTGGAAAAGTTCTTCACTCAAATCTAATATAGGTACTCTATCGGCTCCACGAGCAAAGGCGGCATTATTTATTAAGATATCAACACGGCCTAACTCATCGACAGTTCTGTCTACCATTTGTTGCACTTTGGAGGCATCTGTCACATCCACCACCAGTGGCAGGCATCTCCTACCTTCTGCTTTGACTAGATCAGACACACTTTCAATATCTCGCCAACCTACCGCTTTTTCATCTTCTGGAAATGAGGATGGATCTCTACCTGTACCCGTCACAACAACATCTGCTCCTAACCTGGCCAATTCTACCGCTGCAGCTCTACCAATTCCTCGTAGACGACCGGCACCTGTAACTATCGCAACTTTACCGTCTAGTTCTCCCATGTTAAATCCTCCATATATCAATGAGTAGTCAGCGGCGAGTATATCTCAACCACGCTTCTACATGCATTTAAATAAAATTCATTCGCCCAAATGGTCAATCACCCAAGATTGAACACGCTGTATTACCAAAGGAGCGGTCTCTTCCAGAGAGTGACCCGTCGAGGGTAAAATCACAATCTCCTTGGGCTCATTAGCCCATTTAAAAATTAGCTCCGAACAGTCTGAAGACAAAACGTTATCATCCTCTCCATGCATCAACAATATCGGTCTTGGTGTTATTTGCGCAACTCCAGTGGCACCCTGTGTTTGACTAGATAAACCAACGACTCCCTTGACAAGATCACTAAATTGAGCTGCCTGTATCACAACCGCTCCTCCAAAGGAGTGTCCTACAAGAACTAAGTCAGTATGGCCTATTCCTGCCATGAAAGAAACCGCGGAGAGCGTATCCATCACACACTCTGTTAAATTGCCAGGAAACCTGTAATTAATACGTAAAGACGCAATATCAGGGGCTAATGCATTGCTAATTATTGAGTACATTTTCCGAGCAGGACCATCAAATCCACCTGACGCACCAGAAACCCAAATTACTCCTTTTGCAGTGGGCTCGTAAGGATCATTATGGAGGAGCGTATATATATCACCTCTAGTAGTTTCAAGTGAAATACCTTGACCAGTTTGGTCATCCGCCACTTGCCATTCAGAGATGTTTTTAATTCTAATCTCAATGTCTTCACTATCTTGGAATGACGCCATAAGTAATACTAAATTTGTGGTCTAATTTTATGCCATTCAGTAGCTTGTTCATAGGCGTACGCTGCCTTGAACATTTTTTCTTCCTGAAGTGAGCCTGCCATAAATTG
>DDZT01000029.1:11357-12031 GCA_002346435.1 Anaerolineales bacterium UBA3001 | reverse complement strand
ACTATAGAAATACAAAATGGTTCCGCTCGTGACGGCATTGCTAATATGACATCAGAATATCTTACAGAACAAGGATTCAGCGTTGTTAGTGTAGGCAACGCAGACCAGTTTAACTACGAAAATACGATTATCTATGATTACTCAGGCAGTTACTATACTACGAGATGGATAGCTGAACACTTCAAGGTACAGCCAACACATATTATTGATATTAGTGATCCAAATAGCCCTGTAGATGTCCGGATAATTATTGGCCAAGATTTTGTTCTACCTTCCTGATGAAAAACACTTAAACATGTCAGCCATATTTCCTCAATAAAGTTTGTACGCGCGACAAGTAAGACTTGCCAAAAATATTTAAGTGATTCAGCAGGTGATACAAATTGTAAACATCAATCCTATCACGATATCCAGGTATAAGTGGTCGTATTCTTTCATAGGCAATGTAAGCCTCAGAATCAAATTGCCCAAAAAGGCTCGTCATGGCTAAATCAGCCTCTGCCCACCCAAAATGGGTAGCAGGATCAACAATTGCGGGTATACCACCTGGTCCTACAATAACGTTACCAGACCACAGGTCACCGTGTATAAGACTTGCGGGTTGAGATGGAACAATATCATTCAACCGGTAGGCAATCCTATTTAACAGTTTGTAGTCCTCTTTGGACAACACA
>DDZT01000029.1:733-11079 GCA_002346435.1 Anaerolineales bacterium UBA3001 | reverse complement strand
TCCTATTTAACAGTTTGTAATCCTCTTTGGACAACAAACCTTGGGCACAAGCCATATCTCCTTGAAAAATCAAACGGTGTTCGGCAAAAAATCCATGACCATCCTCAGTCCAAGGATTTACCTGAACTGTACTACCAATAAAATTGTCCTCTGGAAAGCCAAACCTGGCTTCGACAGTCAAGTGTATTTGTGCTAGTCCTTCGCCCAGGAGTGACCAATATTTCGATGCTGGACTACTGTGTGGAATGTACTCCATAAGTATCCAATCGACTCCATATTGATATACCTGAGGTACTTTTAAACCACCAGAAACAGCAGCCAATGCATACAATCCCTCAGATTCACGAGCAAACATATGTTCAGGACATTTGGAGTTAGTTTTTAACACAGACTTAGGTCCTAATTCTGTCTCTAGCAAATACACAGAATTGATACTCCCTCCATGTACCGATTCCACATCAACAACAGATCCCCAATTAGAATTCCTTATATAGTGCACCAGACCTGTAGGTATATTCATTGAGATATGTTCATTTGTTTTCGAGCATAGTCAAAAGCATTTCACATGAACGGTTCAACATGTGATAAACATCCTCGAATCCCTTGTCACCACCAAAATATGGGTCTGGTACATCAAAATCTTTGTTTGCATCAGGATCAAAAGTACGCATCATATGAACACGTTCTCGTTCACTTTCACCTTGAGCCATATCTATAAGATGCATATAATTGTTACGATCCATGGCCAGCAACATGTCAAAGTTTTTGAAATCAATCTCACTAACCTGACGCGCTCGACTCTTCAAATCAATCCCATATCGTAAAGCAGTAGCACGCATACGAGGATCAGCCAGATCACCCACATGCCAATCGCCCGTACCTGCCGAATCAACAATATATTGGTCTTGTAAACCCCGCTCGCTCAATTTATGTTGCAATACCCCCTCTGCAAGTGGGCTGCGACATATGTTTCCCAAACATATAAACAAAATTCCAGTCCTGTTACCTTCACTATTTGATTTAATATTCATGAAACATAAACTCCAATTTTGATGTTGTTATTGAGATATCATTTTACTATCAGTACAATTAGTCTAAAGTTCGAATATGCTATATTTTTCACCTAATATTGTATCGCACTTAGTGGCTCCAAGTACGCTCATGCTATAATGCTCTACCGTATTTGATAGGCATTCTAGATTAGGTGAAATAGCTTTGATATTTTTAATAACCGGTGGAGCCGGATTTCTCGGCAGCGTGCTAGCAAACCGTCTTTCTAGCGAAGGTCATGAAGTACGCGTAATTGATGACCTTAGCACTGGAGAAGTTGAACGTCTCGATGATAAAATCCTTTTCACTCGTGGAGATATAAATGATCGCCCAAAATTGTGGACACTGCTGCAGGATGTAGAATGTGTATATCATTTGGCTGCTCGAGTATCGGTGCCACAATCAGTTCTATATCCGCGAGAATATAATGCGGTCAACGTAGGCGGGACCGTTAGTGTAATGGAAGCAATGAGAGATGCAGGTGTCAAAAGAGTAGTACTTGCATCATCTGGAGCAGTCTATGGTGAGCAGTCAAAACAGCCATTAAGCGAACACATGGTGCCAAACCCTGACTCGCCTTATGCAGTTAGTAAACTATCAGCGGAATATTATGTACGAACCATAGGCAAGCTATGGGGTCTCGAAACTGTGGCACTACGAATATTTAACACATATGGACCGGGACAACCACTCCCCGCTTCTCATCCACCAGTAGTATCGAAATTTCTCAAATGTGCTGTTAGTGGAGAATCAATCGTAATATATGGTGATGGTAAACAGACACGTGACTATGTATATATTTCTGATGTGGTTGATGCTCTCAGTACAGCGGCAACAGCAAACACTATTAATCAAAGTGTTATAAACATAGGTAGTGGTATCGCATCAAGCCTTATTAATATAGTTAGAGCAATAGATGAAACAATGAGCATTAAGTTAGAGCCTATTTATAATAATAATGAATCCGGTGGTATACAAGAAATGTGCGCGGATATAAGTCAAGCAATAAATAAACTAAAGTATCAACCACGTGTAACATTATTAGAAGGTCTAAAGCGCACTATTGCAATTGATGACCGCTATCAGCGGTGATTACAGTACTTTATAACATGTCAAGGCTTACAAGTAGTTTTTTTTTAGACCAACATTCACTGTTGCCAGAGAATGTCTAGGAAAGAAATTAGTAAAAATAGAATCGGATGGCACACACACATCTGGCACAATTACTGAAGTAGAGTGTTATTTAGGGGAAACAGACTTAGCCTGTCACGCCAATATTGGTATCACACAACGCACAAAAACACTATATGATGAACCTGGAACTTTATACATCTATCTCATTTATGGTATGTACTGGATGCTAAATTTTGTAACAGAGGCTAAAGGTTTTCCAGCTGCAATATTAATAAGATCTCTTGTGCCACAAACTGGAATTAATATTATGCAAGAGAGACGCAAAAAATCAGCTCCTATTTTGACTGATGGCCCAGCCAAAATAGCGCAAGCTTTTGGAATTGACAATTCATGGAACGGTTACAACATTTGTGTACCTGATTCGAAACTATTTTTGGAGGACGATCCATTACCAAAGAATATGAAAACTATTTACAAACCACGAAAAGGTATTCACAACACACCTGAACCATGGTGTTGGTTGCAATGGAACTTGAGTATAAAAATTTAGCTAAGCAATAATTGAAAAATACTGAAATATAGCGTAACCCTAAGCTACATCTATTGTTAATGACATTAGCTTATAATTTGCGTAATAAGGAGGGTAGATTAAATGGGTATTCTCGAGGGAAAAAAAGCATTGATATTTGGGGTAGCCAACAAGCGCTCAATTGCATGGGGTATCGCAAAGGCCATGTATCGGGAAGGCGCGACAATAGCACTCAGCTATGCTGGTCCTGCATTACTCAAGCGTCTCACCCCATTAGCTCAAGAAGTTGAATCTAATTTTGTAGAAGAATGTGATGTCACTGATGATGAAGCAATTGACAATTTGTTTGACAAAGTTGGTTCCCAATTAGGTAATATTGACATACTGATTCACTCTATAGCTTTTGCCGATCGTAATGACCTAAGCGGTCCCTACTACTCCACTAGTCGTAAAGGGTTTCAGTTAGCCATGGATGTCAGTTGTTATTCATTTACTGCATTAGTACGTCGCTCAGTACCATTTTTCAATCCGGGGAGCAGCTGCCTTGCAATGACATATTATGGGGCACAAAAAGCTGTCCCACATTACAATGTTATGGGAGTAGCTAAGGCTGCACTGGAAGCTTCAGTGAGATATTTAGCTGTAGATCTAGGTCCACTTACACACCGTGTCAATGCAGTATCTGCAGGACCTATACGAACATTAGCAGCCGCTGGAGTGTCTGGATTCAAATCTATGCATAGTGAATTCGTAGATATCGCTCCATTAAGACGTAATGTCACCAATGATGATGTAGGAAATGCAGCAGTATATTTAAGTTCAGACCTTGCCTCTGGCGTGACAGGTGAGATTCATTATGTAGACTCTGGATTCAATATAGTCGGTGTCACGACCCCAATCAATGAAAAACAGTAAAGACATAACGTAACCGTAGACTAAATCTTTTGTTAATTACAGTAATTGATAATTGTTACAAGAATGAAAGGTAATTTAACTATGCAAATCACAAATCACAATAACAGTGTAATGATCGACTCTTTAGGTAGTACAACCGACATGGAATTGATTCCTCGTATACTGCGAGAAATAGTTCTGGTGATTGCTGGAAGCATATTAATTGCTCTTGCTGCTCAATGGTATTTGCCATTACCATTTTCACCTGTGCCAATTACTGGTCAAACTTTCGCAGTACTATTCTTAGCAGCGTTATATGGTAACAATCGCGGCGGATTAACTGTACTAACATACTTAATCCTAGGAATGGTTGGAAGACCTGTATTCGCTGACGGAACATTTGGTATAGCTACTATTGTTGGTCCTACCGGTGGATATCTTGTCGGGTTCTTACCAGCAGCTTATATTGTGGGTTTTCTAAGTAAAAGGAGATGGGATCGCCAAGCCTGGTCTACTGCTATATCGATGATTATCGGAAACATTATTATTTATTTGGCTGGAACTGCTTGGTTATCGCAATTTGTAGGATGGGAAAATGTACTCCAGATGGGAGTTATACCCTTTCTGATTGGAGATGGCGCAAAAATAGCACTTGCAACAGTAATGCTACCGTCTGGATGGAAATTGCTGGACAAATACAAAAATTAGTTGAAACTGAGATGCCCGATTTGAGACAGTTAATGTCTTACTCTCTTAACCATCTTATTATTGCTTGAAGATATAGTCAGCCTGTCGTAAAGCATCTATTGCAGCCTTAGTTTTTGTAGACTTTACAAATATGTAATCTGTATCAAATGTTGATACAGCAATTATACTGATCTTAACTTTAGCCAATATGTCTAAAATATCAGCTAACAATCCAGTCAAAGTTAAATCCAAAGGCCCTATTACTTTGATACAAGACCATCCAGTGTCTGCACTTAGTGAATCCAACTGTATAGCAGAACTGCAGATAACTGAAATTTCATCCACGGTCTTAGTAATATGACAAAATGAACCATCAAATAACCATGTCGGGAGTTCATTATCTGGTGACAACCTATGTATAGTGAAAAAATCTTCGAGTACACATAGTTTTGATTTCATATTTTACTCCCCAGTACTTATCGTTCACATGTACCGATATCAATCTGGCTTTACACCTTTAATCATTGGAGATGACGTTAAAATAGCACTGGTAACATTACTATTGCCAACCAGATGAAAATTATTGTATAAATCAAGACATTGGTAATAACAACAAAATGAGCACCCCCGGAGAGATTCGAACTCCCAACAACCTGATCCGAAGTCAGGTGCTCTGTCCATTGAGCTACGGGGGCTCAAAGAATAACATAATTACAAACAGGGTGCCTGATGGGACTCGAACCCACAACCACCGCAGCCACAGTGCGGCGCTCTGCCATTGAGCTACAGGCACCAAGCAGTCTTTTCAGAATTTACAACTCTGATTTTTCCTGTAACTTCTCAAGGCTCTTAATGCTGATGTTCATTCTATCATGGAGACTATTCGCTTTCAAGGATTTTACGCACAGTTTGTACCACCCTAGCCAAAGGAATATTACTTTGCTCACCTGTTACCAATTGCTTGATTGAGACTTCCCCAGCCTCGATCTCATCTGGTCCCAACACAATTACAATTGGTATTCCTTGACGATCAGCGTAACGCAACTGGCTTTTTAGTTTTACTACATCAGGATATACCTCTACTCGCAAATCGTTTTGACGCAACTCATTAGCGACATTATTCGACTGTACAATTGATTCATCCCCAAAGAGTGTTACCAGAATCTGGGTACGACAAGGATTGATATCGGGTACTACCTCGAATTCTTGTGCAATTAATTGAATCACAACATCTCCCATTGCAAATCCAGTTCCAGATATAGGTTCGCCACCAACTTCAGATACCAAATTATCATAACGCCCGCCACCTAAAATGGCACGATGTCTAGCAAATTTATCCCTTGCTTCATAAACCACACCTGTATAATAGTCCAATCCACGTACTATTCTAGGGTCGAACTCAAACCATTCTCTAGTACCCATATATTCGGTAATTTGAAAGAATTCACATAATTGCTCAGAATCACCCCACTGATCGGTATCATATAACATTTCAATCAACGCGGTTAATTGACCATTATTTAAACCAAGTCTTTGTCCGTATTCAAGCCACTTAGACTCGGCCATTTTGTCAGAACGGTCAATGAGACGAAAAACTGCAGGTTGGAAATCCTTTGTTATACCAATCTCGGCAATACGCCGCTCCATCAATTGCAGACTATTGACTCTTATGACTACCTCATCAGATGATAATCCTACAGAAGACAATAATGCTGCTGCTACTGAAGCAACCTCAGCATCAGCATTTAAAGAAGTGCTCCCCAATAAATCTACATTCCATTGGAAGAATTCGCGTGCACGCCCCTTTTGCGGTCTCTCATAACGCCAAAATGGGCCAAACGACCACCATCGTAATGGCACATTTAAGCGTTGCCTATGTTGCGCAACCATACGAGCAAGCGACGGAGTTAACTCTGGACGCAGGGCTACAAGGGAACCACCCCGGTCTTCAAAGACGAAAGCTTGTTCTTTTACAAGCTCATCTCCACTTTTGGCAGCATATAATTCAAGGGTCTCTAGTATTGGTGCTTCCCATTCTTGATATCCATAACGTTCCGCAACAATCCTAATATGGTTATACAGCCAGTTTCTAAAAACCATCTGGTCTGGATAAAAATCGCGCGTACCTTTTACAGATCGTATTATTTCAGACATGATTGCACTATATTATCATCTAGATTCATAATAAAACCATGATAATCAAGAAAAAACTATTTCTATCTAGATTAAAGAAAATAACTCTCCATACGATTGGCAGCTTCTTGTAAAGTTGACAACCGTTTTGGAAAAGCAAAACGTATAGTTTTTTCACCATAACCAGGAATTGTATAAAACACCTCACCTGGTACTACAGCCACTCGTAATTCTTCAGTCATCCATACAGCAAAAGACCTAGAATCTTTGTCACAATGTATTGAGGGAACATTACTATAGTCAGCCAATACATAATAGGCTCCCTCTGGAGTTTGTGCTCTAAATCCGAGGGAATTCAATATGCTCATAATTTTATATCTTCGATTATGATAATCAATCAACATATCATCATAATACTCCTCAGGTAAATTTAATGCCGTCACAGCTGCCATTTGCAATGGGGTTGGAGCACAAACAGTCAAATAATCATGGACTGGTCTCATAGCATTCATGAGATTGGAAGATGCAATAATATATCCTAGTCTCCATCCTGTGATAGCAAAGGTCTTGCTCATTCCACCTAAAGTCACAGTCCGGTCTCGTAAGGACTCTATGCTTCCAGGACATATATGCGTTCGACCATCATATAATATTCTGTCATATATCTCATCAGTAATCAAAATTAGATTATTTTTTACTACAAAATCAGTAATAGATCGTATCTCATCTACATCAAACACTCTTCCACTGGGATTATGAGGAGTGTTGAGCATGAGAGCCCTTGTATTATTGGATAAGGCTTTTTTTAACAAATCCACATCCAATCTAAAGTTCTCTTCTGACAATGGCACAGCTACAGGACGTGCACCAGAAAGCAATGCCGATGGTATAAAATTCTCATGAGCTGGTTCGATAATAATAATTTCATCTCCCGGATCTAGAAGACCAAACATAGCAACATTTATAGCTTCTGTCACTCCACAAGTAACAGTAACGTGTTTTTCAGCATCCACACTCCACCCTAGTTTATTACTGTATTGTTCAGCTAACTTAACACGCAGTTCAAGGTTCCCCCAAGTGGGAGAATATTGGTTATGACCACTGACCATTGCATTATAAGCTGCTTGAATAATATCTTCGGGAGGATCGAAATCCGGAAAGCCCTGGCTTAGATTAATTGCTTCGTGCTCTATAGCCAACCGTGTCATTTCCCTTATTACGGACTCTTGATAATCTCTCGTACGCTTAGATACCCGCATATATATCTCCGCTGCAAAAAATGTACCTCATTGCAACACAATACCATTTTCGATACGACTGATTACCTAAAGTACAGAAGCAAGCCAATAACCCAGACTTAGAAGTAAGGCAACAGAAAAATGGGTGCCAATAGTAAAAACATTTACTAACAACAATTCATAAGGCAGCTTATCTCTATCGGCATCAACTCCGTTCCATCTGTCCAGCCAATCATTCCCCATATTTATGGCCTTCCAAGCTAACAAAGCAGGTAATAGAGCAATCAGAACCCATGGGGTAGAGACATCAGAACTTACAATGCCTAATACACCTAAGGCCAGAATATATGCGAAGGTAAAATAAAGTGCAAACTTATATATACCAAATGGTTTGTCGTAATTAGCAACATCTGACCCTTCAGCTGTACGTACTATCCAGGTCCTTTTACCTACTTCTCGATCAGCTTTATAATCTTGAAATCCGTTAATAAAAAGCACCAGACCAATCAAAATAGCAACCGGCACAGAAGCTGTTAACACCGACAAATAGTCCCATGGTGCCATAGGTAACAAGGCCTGTTTCTGAACATAATGGCTTCCAAGTGCCATAACTGGTCCAAAACCCAACATTACGCCCAAATCACCAAAACCTCGATAACTAAATTGTACTGGCGCTACAGTATAGAAAACTCCTAGAATAACACCGACTACGCCACACCAAAACAAAGGACTTAACGCGAATATACTACCATGCAATATTCCGTTTATATATAATCCAACAACAATAGATACAATGAACATTACTACCGCAATAACAAAAACTTTCGCTGGTGACATCAATCCAGCTTGTATCATCCGTGAACCACCGTTAAATGGGCTCGCAAGCTTATTGACCTCATCATTTCGAGAAAGGTGGTCTGCATAATCATTAGCCACATTAGTACCAGCATGAGCCAAAATCGCACCGAGAAGAGTCAACCAAAACAAGCTCCAGTTGAAATTACCTAGGTTAAAAAAGGCCACAGCACCCCCAAGAGCAACTGGAGCAATGGTTGCTGTAAAGAAAGGAGCCCGCACAGCTCTCATGTAAAGTCCTATCTTACGAAGAACACCTTTGAATATCACAGAAAATAAAGATTCATGATTTTCGGGCAGTTCTTTCCATTCAAATCTGTTTTTTGCAAAAAAGTCAACATATTTAATTACCGTGGGTTTTATCTTATAGTAGCCAACCACATTATTCTTCTTGAGAAATTCATCTTCCATATACTCTTTAAAGGCGCTTGTTACTCCAAGCACCATATGGTACGCCTTTTCGACCTCCTGCGGATCCTTAACTTGAGTAGCTATGCCTTCTATTTGCAGTTCTCTAATTCCTTCAGTACCATCCGGTCTAACTACACACTGCACACGAGGATTAACTCTAATCTGTTCTGCCTTTCTAGTTGGATTAAAAGTAAAAAAATAGATGTCAAAACCGTCATTCGCAAAATATACGTTGCTAGCAGAAGAATTGCCTCCCACAGAAGTTCCTATTGTCATAAACTCTGCATCATCCAACATATTCATGATCTTCTCATCTAATTGGTTGTTCACCTAAGACTCCTTGATAAAATAAATATATAGCAATTGCAAAACAAACTTGCATTTGGTTTTACAATACATCCAATGGTTTATCTACTCTTTTTAATAATAGATTAAATTACGTTGATTGTACCTATTTTGCCTTGTCTGACAAGTAAAACATTTGTTAACGGTCACATAATATAACTTTTCCTAGTCAACACCATATGACAAGCTACCGTGAATCAATAAATCTAATCAGCTATTAATGTTAGTAAATTACAACGTATCTTTGTTAGGGTACAATATTAGTATAATAATCAATAATTTTCTAGCAATATTGTTGTGCCATGGAGCGAAACAATGTCAGACTTTTTATTCCGAGATAAACTTGAAGATTTGGATTCCATTATCCATAATATCAATAAACTAGAAGCAGCACGCCAATTTCATAAAATCATACTAATTGCCTCTGAAAGCACAGCTCCCATGTCAGTGCGTGAAACACTCAATTCGGCATTCAATAACATATACGCCGAAGGATACCCTGATGAGACTTCACGTTTAATGACCGAAACAGAAATTGTCAATTACGCAGCTCGTCTTGGTCACTATCGTCGTTACTCTAACCCACGCTACTACAAGGGTGTTGAGTATTGTGACAGCGTCGAAACACTAGCACGCCGCCGGGGCGCAGAACTGTTCGCCACTGAAAATGTTGGTGCAGACGACATCTATCTCAATTTACAGGCACTATCAGGAGGTCCAGCCAATAATGCTGTGTTCCATGGGTTGTTAGAACCAGGAGACACCGTAATGGGGATGAAACTAACAGATGGGGGCCATCTGAGTCATGGATCACCCGTTAATCGTTCTGGTAAATACTACAATAGCATTTCTTACTCCGTCGACCCTAACACTGAAAAACTCGACTATGATAAATTAGCAGCATTGGCACAAAAACATAAGCCAAAACTGATTATTGCCGGCTACTCATCATACCCTTGGTCTGTGGACTGGACAAGTTTCCGCCAAATAGCAGATAGTGTGGGAGCATTTCTTATGGCAGACATAGCACATGTTGCTGGTCTGGTAGCCGCAGAACAATATCCCTCACC
>DDZT01000029.1:0-347 GCA_002346435.1 Anaerolineales bacterium UBA3001 | reverse complement strand
ACAGATCGAATGCTTGCACGCAAAATTGATAGAGCAGTATTTCCGGGAGAACAGGGAGGCCCACACCTTAATACCATAGCTGCTATAGCAGTAGCTTTCAAGATAGCTCATAGTGAATCTTTCAGACTGCTACAAAAACAAATACGGAACAATGCTCACAGAATGTCTGACCGATTCATGCAACTCGGTATTAGAGTGCCTTTTGGAGGCACAAATACCCATTTAGTCAATCTAGACTGCAAATCAATATTAGGGCCTGACGGCACACCTCTCATGGGAGATACAGCTAGTCGAATATTGGATGTCGCCAACATAGTTGTTAACAGAAATACCATTCCAGGCGATAA
>DDZT01000104.1 GCA_002346435.1 Anaerolineales bacterium UBA3001 | reverse complement strand
TGGCGCACGCTTTACTATTGTGGGCATATATGAAAATGGCGTTAGTTTCGAAGATACAGGAGCAGCTATATCGCTACGAGATGCCCAGAATCTGTTTGACAAAAAGGACGAAGTTTCATTTCTAGGAGTAGCTATACATGATCAAAAGAGAGCAGTCGGTGTAGCCAATCTGTTAGAGCAACAGTTTGCCGATGTGATGGTAGGTACTACTAGTACGTTTACCGAAAAAATGCAGGATTTTAAGACTATGGAATCAATGATGAATGCTATGAGTGGATTAACTATGTTGGTTGGTGGTATTGTCATGATGAATGCTATGTTAATGAGTGTTTTTGAACGAACACAGGAAATTGGATTGCTTCGAGCTGTAGGTTGGAACAGGAAACGTATAGTCGGTATGATAGTGATAGAAGGTTTAGCGTTAAGCTTGTTCAGTGGTATGGCTGGCGTTGGTATTGGCATAGGTCTCAATAGACTCTTAGGTTTGATACCTCTTTATGGATCTTTTTTCAACCCAATATATGAAGGTCCGATATTTGTGCAAATCGGTGTTCTAGTATTGGTTCTCGGTCTTGTGGGATCTGTATATCCAGCTTGGAAAGGCGCTAGCTTGAAACCAATAGAAGCATTGCGTTATGAATGATCTATAAGATGCATTATGTTTTTCCTGTAGCATCTAGATATGAACACTAAAATGGGAATATTATGTTGTCTGATAGTACTATAGTAGTAGAAACCAGAGATCTGACGAAAGTGTTTGGTACGGTAGAAACTGTACGAGCATTGGATGGTGTCAATCTCACAATATATTCAGGCGATTTTGTGGCTATAGTGGGACCTTCTGGATCTGGAAAATCTACTTTGTTAAATATGTTGGGTGGTTTAGATGATCCTAGTTCCGGGGATGTTCTAATAGATGGGGTTTCACTGAGCTCAGTGCAAAATATAGATATTTTCCGAAGTAAAACCGTAGGATTTATATTTCAGATGCATAATCTTATTCCTACGCTCACCGCACTGGAAAATGTGATTGTTCCTTTACATGAATCTAGTATGACTAAGTTAGCGAGGCGTGATCGTGCAAATGAATTGCTTGTTCTGGTTGGCCTAGAGCATCGATTAAAATCGCTACCGAGTCAGTTATCAGGTGGCGAACGTCAGCGAGTCGCTATTGCACGTGCTCTTGCTAACGACCCAAAAATAGTTTTGGCAGATGAACCTACAGGCAATCTAGATTCAAAAACTACTATAGATATCATGGAATTGATGTCCGAACTTAATCAGACACAAGGTACCACCCTTATCGTTGTGACACACAATCTTCAATGCGCTAATATGATGCGCAGAGTTGTTACTATGCGAGATGGAACAATTGTTTCAGATAGTGTGCCCGAGGATGGTTTTGACCGTGATTTAATGGAATTTAGGCAATCTGGTCTTGGGCAGGCAATTTTAGAAGGTGGAAAAGTTCCGGATAATATGGCTGACTTAGCGCAAAATTTGAAAGACTTGCTCGGAAAAAGCTGATACTCTTTTGATCTACATCGACAATGTTATTGTATTAGGATCTTGAGGTATAGGATCCTTTTACTACCCATTTATATGTAGAAAGCTCAGGCAATCCCATTGGTCCACGGGCATGTAATCTTTGAGTGCTTACAGCAACTTCGGCGCCTAGACCTAATTGTCCTCCATCAGTAAAGCGTGTGCTACTATTGACATATACAGCTGCTGAATCTATTTCTGCCACAAATCGTTCGGCATGTTTGTCTGTTTCAGTCAAGATACCATCAGAATGATTGGTGCTATGTTTATGTATATGCTCAGTTGCCTCATCCAGATTTTTCACTATTTTGATACCAAGCACAAGAGACAGCCATTCGATATCGAAATCATCAGGTCCTGCCAATTGTACTTTTGCCGAATCATTGCTCAGTCCTGCTTTCTCTAGTATAGATAGTGCCTGCTTATCTGCTCTAAATTTCACTCCCGATTCACTAAGTTGATTAATTACTCTGGGTACAATATCAGCAGCGATTGCTTCGTGTACCAAGAGTGTATCAAGCGCATTGCACACAGATGGTCTTTGTACTTTAGCATTTTCTATGACTGGTATTGCCAAATTAATATCTGCACTTTCATCTATATACAAATGACATATGCCTATTCCACCTGTTATAACTGGTATAGTGCTGTTCTCACGGCAGAATGTATGTAGCTCATTTGAACCCCTTGGAATAATCATTTCTACATATTGATGTAATTTCAATAACTCGGCCACATATTTACGATCCCTATCGTCGATGAACTGTACAGAAGTTTCTGGGAGATCGGCATCACGCAGAGCCTGCTGCACTAAGTTCACTAGAACTCTATTTGAATGTATGGTTTCACTGCCTCCGCGCAGCAATACTACGTTGCCGGTTTTGATTGCTAGGGCGGTCACATCTATTGTTACATTGGGCCGAGACTCGTAAATTACACCTAATACACCAATAGGAACACGTTGCCGTTCAATCTGCAATCCATTCTCAAGTATTTGTCTGTCAAAACATTCACCAATAGGGTCCGGGAGTGAAGCTATCTTTGTGACATCAGCAGCCATAGCTACAAGTCTTTCGGACGTGAGTGTCAAACGGTCAATTAGTGCGGAGTTCAGACCATTTTTCTGTCCTTCATTGATATCTTTTTTGTTAGCAGTCAATATATCTTGTTGGAATTGTTCTAGATTTGTGGCAATAGCTTTTAGAGCTATGTTCTTATCCTCTGTGCTTGCATGTGCCATCTGGCGCGAGGCGGTTTTGGCTCCAGCTGCCATGGATGTCAAATCGATCATAAATTTCTCCTAGTTCGGAGTGTGTATCAGTACCAACTGATCTCGGTGTATAACTTCCTCGCCATAATAATACCCTAGAATTGATTCGATATCCTTGGACTGGCGACCGGCTATTTTAGATAGTTCAGCGGAACTATAATTAGTTAATCCACGTGCGATTTCATTACTATTTATATCGATTACAGCAACCGTATCTCCGCGATCAAATTCTCCCAATATTGATGTAACACCCACAGGCAACAAACTGCTCACATTTTGTAGTGCACTAATAGCACCATCATCTATTTGTATCTTGCCAGTAGGAACTGTTCCCGAAAGAATGAACCGTTTTCGACTTTCTAAGGTTGTCGCAGTTGCTTTAAAATATGTGCCAATGGCGTCGCCTTTCGCAGTTCTCAGAATTGCTTCAGGTTCAGTGCCGCTGGCTATCACTACGTTTGTACCAGAACGTCGTGCTAAATCCGCAGCCTGTAGTTTGGTGATCATACCGCCAGTGCCTAGTTCGTCCTTCGAATTACTTGCAGATTTCCATAATTCTTCAGGTATCTCACTGCTAGTAATTTCCTTTAATAACTTGGCCTTAGGATTAGTTCGAGGATCTGATGTGAACACACCGGGTTGATCAGTAAGCATTAATAATAAGTCGGCGTCTACGAGATTTGCTACTAGTGCGGATAGGTTGTCGTTATCACCTACACGGATTTCTTCAGTAGTGACTGCATCATTTTCATTTACTATAGGTAGAACTTTTTGGTTGAGCAATGCAAGTAGAGTGTTACGAGAATTTAGGTAACTACGTCTTTGAGTAAGGTCTTGGCGAGTTAACAGTACTTGCGCAACTGTGTGATTGTGATGCGCAAACAATGTTTCATATATGGCCATTAGTCTTGGTTGTCCGACTGCCGATAGCATCTGCTTGGCAGGAATCTCCTTAGGCAGTTTTGGAAATGAAAGAGCTTCGCGTCCTGCTGCCATGGCGCCGGATGATACAAGTATTACTTCACAACCACCATCACAAAGTGCAGCGATTTGAGCAATCAGATTAGACAATGGTTCCTCTGAGAGGTGAGAGGTACCTGAAGTTAATGTTGATGTGCCAAGTTTTACTACTAAGCGCTTATACTTGTATACCATCATGTTGATTTCCCTGCACTTAGGCAGACATTTGTTAAAGCAAATATTTCTATAGTAAACAATTATTCTAGCACGAAAATCGTGCTGAATCACATTCCAATAGTATTTTCTATGTACTCTGTTAAAGGTCTAATTGCCAGACATAGCTGCCTGGAGTGGGCCACAGGAAGGACAACTGCCGCCTGGTCGTAACATGGCAAATCCAGCTTGAGGATCATCACTCCAATGGGTAAAGTCCACATTGAATACAATGAATAGGCGTACTTTCCCCTGCACACGTGAGATTCGTACGGCATCAGCTAGGTACTGAGCATGTTGAGCTGCCGTGAGGTTGTATGGTGGTTGCCAGAGAAATGCAGGCGGTAGCGTACCCCATTCCTCACCACTAAGATATCCAATTTCTGTGAAGCAGAGTGGTCTCGCCCCACCGATTGCATTGTAGTAAGTATCAACCATTGACTGGTAATATCGAGTGTAGTGTCCTGAAGCTCCGCGTGGATCGCCATAAGTAGCAGAAGGTGGCATTATGCCCTCATTGTAGTGTATGCCTACACAGTCTAGGTAATTCAATCCTCCGGCAGCTACCATACCAGCTATATAGGGGGCATCGTCACAACCATGGGGGTGGCATCCTCCAAAATAACCGGTCGGAGCAGGTGCGCCTGATATCACCATTGTTCCGCTGTTATATGTTTTAATAGACGTATGAGCTTTCTGGAGTAGGCTAGTATAACTACTTGGATTTATGCTACCACTTGCCCATTCGCGATCAATATTCATCTCATTCCAGACCTCAATTGCGTCAGCTCCTGCACCGGCAAGTTCTCCAGTAAAACGAGCATATTCATCAAAATTGTGTGGATAAGATTGATCAGGTGATCCTAGTACACTCAGTAGGATTTTAAATCCTTTGCCATGAGCATCAGTAATTGTTCCGAAGTGACCGCTGGCAGCCTCACCTGGATGCCATTTGACTTGGCGTTTAACCCATGTCATGCCTGCATTTTTCATTATATCTGGCGCACGAAAATCGGAAACTTGACCACCCAATTCAAAATTACCCGTTGTAAGGATTGGCGCCGCCGTGGGTATAGGAGCAGTAGTAGGTGGTATTGCAGTAGAAGTAGGAGCCGGTGTGTAAGTAGAAGTTGGTTCCAGTGTGGCAGTTGGTGGAAGTGTGTTTGTAGGTGTTGGTTGTGGTGTAAAAGTAGCTGGAACTAGGGTGGTTGGAATCGCAGTATTAGTCATTGTTATAGTAGCTGTTGACGTGCTACTTGAAATGGATGTGGGACTTGAAATTATAGTGCTAGTGGCTGTCGACGCTGTTTTGGGTAAGATTTTGTCAGAAACAGATGCTAGTTTTTCTATTTCACCACTTAAGCTAACCGAACTTTTGGGTAACCATAGCTCAGTATTGTCTTCAGGAACTACAATTTGTATCCAGAGTCCGTCCTCGGATCGCCCAATAGCTGTGTAGTGTACATCTTTGGCAAGTCTTAACACCTTTTCAGAGTTTTTGTTTGGAGTCTTGTGTGCATAAATGTCTTCATTGAGTACTTTAGCATAAAGAGTCCAAAATACATTTCCGTTAGCATCTTGTGTTGCTAAACTTTTCTCTATTTCTTGTGCTGGTTCATCAGATGTTAGTATACCAAGTTCAGGTATAGCATCGCAGGCTGTTGATATAGACAACAGACCTATCAAAGTTAGCACAATAATATGTGGACGGAATTTCAGCATTGATTTGTTATTCTAATCGCATATCTGATTTTTGCAAAATTACCATCAATCGGCGCGATAATACTAGAGTGCTATAGTGTCTGTCAAGTAGGCTAGTTAATTGTGGATAATCGTGTGCTTCAAAAGCTAAGTGGAATTATTTGACTGACATTGATTTACGATTATGTTCCATCCAGATAGTAACTGGCCCATCGTTTACTAGTGCAACCTGCATGTCTGCGCCGAATTTACCGAGTTTTACTGGTATTCCATATACCTCAAGTTGCTTGGCAAAATATTCGATTAAAGGTTCTGCTATATCACTATTTGCAGCATTAATAAATGATGGACGACGTCCCTTGCGTGTGTCAGCATAAAGGGTGAATTGCGACACTACTAGAGCAGATCCGGATACCTCTGATAGAGACAGATTTGTTTTTCCGTTTTCATCCGCAAAGATCCTTAGTTGCGCTGTTTTTCGAGCTAACCACTCTGCTTCAGACTTACTGTCTTTTTGGCCAACACCAACTAAAACAAGTAAACCCTTGTCAATTTTTCCTACAATTGTATCTGCTACAGATACGCTAGCTTTGCTTACGCGTTGTATAAGAAGTCGCATGATCACACTTGTTAATTAGCATGTATTATCTTAAGAGTACTTATGTAATATTGAAATGTCTAAGTTGAATCTTGATTATGCTATGCCAGTGGCCGATTTAACCTCTGCTATGGTTTTGCTAGCAATTGTCTGAGCACGATCTGCTCCGTCATGAAGAATATCCCAAATATATTCTGGGTTTCTAGAGAGTTCAGCACGTCTTTCTCGGAAAGGACCCAGATGGTCGTTTAGTTCGTCTGCTAGCATTCGTTTACAATCTACGCAACCAATGTCAGCATTCCGGCAGTCAGCATTGATAGATGCGACTTTATCATCATTGGAAAAATATTTGTGCAGAGTAAACACATTGCATACTTCTGGGTTACCGGGGTCTGTGCGTCGTACACGTTGTGGATCAGTTACCATGGTACTTACTACTTTATTAGTTTCTTCGGGTGTGAGAGCTAGCTCAATATGATTGCTCTCGCTTTTACCCATTTTTTTCTTTCCATCTGTCCCCAGAACCTTTGGAAAGTCCGTATTTTTCATTTGCGGTTCTATAAGCACCTGGCGTTTAGTGCGATAATTAAATGTTCTTACTATTTCTCTTGCAAATTCGATGTGTGATTGTTGATCAACACCTACCGGAACAATGTCAGCCTTATACAAAGTGATGTCTGCTGTCATAAGTACTGGGTATCCTACCAGGCCATAGTTGACGTTATGTGGTTGCAAGCGTACTTTGTCCTTGAATGTAGGCAGATCAGTCAGCTTGCCAAGTTGAGTAAACATACTAAGAATAGTATGTAGTTCTGTCACCTGGGGTACATGGCTTTGGGCAAACAAAATTGTATCTTCCGGTCGCAATCCTGCAGCTAGCCAGTCAAGCGCCATTTCGGCAGTGTTTGGTTTGATATTTTGTAATTCTTCAAGTGTGGTCATAGCATGAAGGTCTACGATGCAGTATACGCAGTCGTAGTCTTCTTGCAGATCAACATAGTTTTTTATTGCACCTAGATAATTGCCAAGATGCTGCCTGCCTGTTGGCCGAGCCCCAGAAAATACTCTACCTTTATTACTCATTTATAGTTTCTTAAATAATTTTCTTGATTATGCAATGATGTTGCGAAATATATCAATGACCTCGCCAGGTTCAGCATGTCTTTCGAGCTTTTTCTTAGAGAATATTAGCTCGTCATTTACACTTACCTCAAATACTCCACCGGTTGAAGGCACAAGTCTAATTGATTCAACGACTGGCTGAAACTCTTCTAAAATGTCGACCACCAGACTGGTGGCTCTTGGAGCATAGTTTCAAGATGCACAGTAAATAATTTCAATATTCATTTTCATAAGTAGGATCCGTGTCTATGTTTGCTTAACAGCTAGTTTACTACTATTACAGCTTAACTTCAATATGATCAAATTTAATGTATCAAGTACGAATGATTGTATCCACATAATACATATGGGATTTTAACTTTATGATGCACTGGAGTTAAGATGTACAGTTTGAGTTGGAAAAGCGAATTCTATTCCTGATTCCTCAAAGGCTCTAACAATTTCCAGATTAACATTTTGTTGTACATCCATGTATATAAGGTAATCTGCTGTGGTGACGTAATATACTATTTCAAAGTCTATTGAAAATGAACCAAACGACTTTAGATGAGCTCT
>DDZT01000124.1:3272-12183 GCA_002346435.1 Anaerolineales bacterium UBA3001 | reverse complement strand
AGTTGCACCGATGGTCGGCCACTCTTTGCCACTGGGTATTACGATCCCATCTTCGGGTGCTACCATAGTGTCTATGGTCTCCCCAGTATATGCATCCACCAACGAAGCATATACATCACCTTCTTTCATCTCATCCCCAAATCGTCTATGACGTATAAAAAGTCCGTCAACATCTCCCTTCCAGATCACAATGCCAGCATTGTATACCGTACAAAGAGGTCCATCCGATTCAAAATCACCCTCCATCATACGCATTGATTTCATGATGTTCCATATGCCACGCTCGGCATCACTCACATTATCCTTACCGTTCCTATACCAACCAGTGCCACCACCGAATTCAAGCGTGATAAGACAGAGCAATTTATGTAGCAATGCTCTCGGCGTGTTAGTACCAAATGTATCGACTTGCACAAAGGCTGCTTGATCTAACCCGAAAGCAACCACTAGCTTTCGTCGCTTTAGATCAAGCTCTGTTGGATTATCGGGATCTTTCTCCGCACCAAATAGCACATAGCGCTCATAGCCAGTCCGAGACCCTGCATGAAAATCGACCATCACATCAGCGCGCTTGATGACTTCTTCAAAATAAGTATGGGCGATCTGCTCCGGTACACTTCCAGTTGCAGATCCCGGGAATAGTCGGCTAATATCTGTGCTACCTATACGGATCCCACGTTCACCTAGTTCAAACCCCACTCGGTTCACTACTGGTACTGCGATAACGGTACCTCTAAATTTATTTGGGTCCAACTTACCAATCATATTCAAGATAGCCACTGACCCAATGATCTCACCCCCATGGATCGCCCCCTGCACCAACAAAGTTGGCCCCGGTTCAGCTCCAGCGAATATATGTACCGGTATATCAGGTCCCAATCCGGACCTAGATTTAGCGACCTCCAAGTACCCAAAAGCATGCTCTCCTGGCTTAGCCTCTATATTGCCTACTTTCATTGTTCGGTCTCCTTTCTTTTAGTCAGGCCTTCATAAACAATTATGCTACCGAGAGAGTATAAGTATAGAACTGATGCCCAATCCCAGGCCAAGCAGTCTTGTGGCAGTCACCGGCTCACGATACACAATGATAGATAAAATAACAGCCACAAGCACTGACATACCAGATATCGGAAAGAGAACACTACCTTCGCCGCCCATCTTAAATGCGGTCAATAAGGCAAATACACCTATCGCTCCGGCCATTCCTCCAAACATAGCTACACCGGTCATTCTAAGCGATAATTCAGGTGGATGTTTCTGAACAAAGTGAATAATGATGGCAACCGACCCAAAAGCAATACTCTGAGCAACCATATAAGTTGGGCCATAACCCTCATTTGAGCCTGCCACCTTAGAAAAAAACCTGATGATACCACCGCAACCGAGAGTAATAAGCGCAAGAACTATTGGTGTATTCATATTATCTCCAATATTTTTGTGTGATTTATAGTGTAATACTACTACAATTCCAAGATACCAAATACAGCTAGAACCAATAACGCTATAATTACTATATGAAACCGATCAACTCAGTGCAATTCAGTTTGCAGTCATCTTCGGATAAATTTTCCGTTTGGTTACATACCGAAACTTCAAACATAGGTGCCTTCAATTTCCAAATGCCGTATGGTGGTGCTATTGAGATACAGAAGCCAGAGTTGGATCGGTACCGAGCCCGCACTGTATGCAGATATCATGCGATACGAGAAGTCACTCTAGACAGTGTCCTTAGTAGCTATTCTGATGAGGAAGATAGTTTTGATGGCGAAACAGTAGTATTTGGCGCAGACAACGAATTAACAGGCATACTGACCAAAAACGTTTTTACCTTCATAATTTATCCAGAAGATCAAATAGGTCATCTGAAGATAAGAGCACAGTGCTGGTGTGACTGCGCATTTTCTGGGTTCTCACACATTCTAAAATCTATAGCAGACAAATACCCTGAGACAGCAAAAACCATAGAGAAACATCATGAGACTTTCCGCCAGTGAATTGTAGTAAAACATATATATTGCTGTCCGCAATCCTTATCCTGACAGCATGCGCGCCAACACCGGAGGAAATGTCAAACGCTGCCCTCGAAACATTTTCGGAACAAATTGAGATTGCCGCCACTATACAGACCGAAATCAACTCTATACCTACCTACATGAGAGGCGTATGGTTATGTACATCCGAAGAAACTGCAGGCTATGACGACCTAACTACTGAAAAGGGTGAAACATTACCGTGCACAGTATCTGTTGCATACACTGATAGATTCGCCGTAGTAAGTGCCAATGGAATCCCGAACCATAATTTTGAGTCAGGACCTGGATGTTGCACCGAACCGCAACAATTCGTCTGGCGTATTCCACTCGAGCCTATAATAGCTTCTGAACCAAAATCTGCACCGCAAAGAGGCGCCGTCGCCATATCAGTTAATGGAGTACCTTTTTACGGACCCGAGGACGGCCCTGGAGGTGACGCAGTAGCAGCGCATCACGACTACTATGTTGAGGATAGACAACCTATTAGCCTAGGTATTTGTGGAGGGCATGCTGGCCCAGGAGGGACATATCACTATCACTATGACGCTAGCTGTGTGCATTGGCATCCAGATGAACCTGAAACATCCTGGGAAAAATGGTCAACCGACTTGTTGCAAGACGACAAACACTCCCCGGTCATTGGGTTCGCATTTGATGGTCATCCAATATATGGGCCCTACGGATACGATACCAACGGTAAACTAAAAGAAATGACATCTAGTTATCGCCTGAAACAAGGTCTTACTGGACAGGGAGGAATAGATGACTGGGAGTACGTCAAAGGGCTTGGAGACTTAGATAAATGTAATGGTATCCTTTCTAAAATACCAGCATCCAAGGAACCCACTTATCATTATCACGCAAGTATCATCAGCGGCTCTGGTGAAATCGGTTTTCCATATTTCATACTATGTTACACAGGGCAACCAGAATTGTCTAATTTCCAATCTGTTCGATAATCTCACAAGTCAATTCAAATCAAAGGAGAAAAGCTATGGAATTTCATATACATGCACAACCGGAAGACATTAGCCGTTACGTCTTTTGTCCAGGCCATCAAACGCGCGCAAAACGCATTGCGGATCACTTCCAAGACGTAAAACTTGTTCATGATGATCGCGGAATTGTGGTCTACTCTGGTACATACAACGGGGTCTTTATGACTTCATGTGGTACCGGTATGGGTGGTCCTGCCGTAGGCATTGCCTTGGAAGAACTAGCGAACCTGGGTTCAGATACTTTCGTAAGAGTCGGATCGTGCGGCGTCTTCCAACCCGGCCAAAATCCTGGCGATGTTATTATTTCCACGGGAACATTTCGCGCTGGCGGAACTTCACTCACCTATTTACCTCTAGGTTTTCCAGCTGTACCAACCTTTGAAATACTACGGGAACTAGTTCGCGCAGCAGAGAGCCTTGAATTACCTTATACAACTGGAGTAGGCATTGCGGGAGATGCATTTTATTCTCCGGCAAAGATCACAAACAGAGATATGTTAGTAAACGCCAACGTAGTTTCGGCCGAGATGGAAAGCGACGCACTATATATTATCGGCCAGTACCGTAATTGGCGTACTGGTGCAATATACACATCTGACGGAAGCTCCACCGAAACTAAACCTGAATGGGGAATGGAACAATATCACTATGGCGAAGGCAAATGCATCGAGATTGCACTGAAAGCGATGCTATCCCTAGCCCAAAAAGACAATGCCGACTAGTGCTTATACGCAACATTCTTATGCGTAACTGCTGATTACTACCACTACTAGGGGTATGTTTCTTCGTCTGGAGAGTTGCTCCAACTCTGTAGAGTTTGCCCGCCGTCAATCAATAAAGTTGAACCAGTAATATGTCTGGCATCATCAGAAGATAGAAATGCAACCGTTGCGGCGACATCCTCAGGTTGACCGACTCGTCGTAATGGTATCCGATCAGAAAATTTACCAAAGAAATGTTTCCATGCATCGCGGTCCTGGTCTCCTTGCCGAAAGCTCAACTGTGTTTGGATAATACCTGGGCAAATAACATTGACCCTAATATTGTAGCGGCCTAACTCTAGGGCCAGATTACGACCCATCGCCTTCACTGCTTCTTTACTAGTCATATAGGGGCCCGATCCAAGTATAGTATCCCAACCACCAGTTGAAGAACCCATCAATACCAAAGCGCCACCACCAGCCTCTATCAGGGCAGGAACTGAAGCCTTACAGGTAAGCATCATTCCACGCAAATTGACATCAACAACTCGATCCCATTCTTCAATCGACATATCCACAAATTCTGTCTTATTACCCCCGACACCTGCATTAGCAAAAACTACGTTCAGTTGACCATAGATATCCTGAGCGGTTTGCACCATAGCTTTGCAATCATCAATACTGGTTACATCAGCTTTTATTGCTTTAGCTTGGGATCCAATCTCATCTGCCACTGCCTCGGCGCTCTCTAGGTCAATATCAGCTATCACAACCCGGGCACCTTCTTCAACAAAACGTAACGCACTTGCCTTACCTAAACCACCACCAGATCCGGTAATTAATACAACCTTATTTTCGAACCTATTCATTAGCAAACCTCCATTTGATGTTGCGCAGGAGGCGTATTACGACTCTTTTGCACCACAAGTTCACCATCAATGATTACTCCTGAAATACCAGGTGTATCTCCAATACGTATTGTCTCCAGCGCATCTTTAGCTGCGCTCCCAATAGGAGCATCCATAATAACAAGATCTGCTTCCAATCCAGGAGCAATACGCCCTGCAGGAAGCCTATAAACATCAGCTGTACTACCTGTAGCCATTGCTATTGCCTGTTCAGGAGCTATAGCACCCAAAGCACTCACCCAAGCAACTGTCCGCAACATTCCAAGTGGAATTACACCCGTTCCAGACGGCATATCGGTACCAATTATTACTCGCTCAAGAGCCTTGTGCTGACGTGCCAGCTCGATTATCTGCGGAACTATAGCCACATTGCCGCATTGGATTATTTCGAGCGCAGCATTTGTCTCAATGATGATACGCTCAATATCCTCCAATGTCGCAGCAGTCGGCCCACCATTTAGGTGTGAAGCTACATCAGGATCAACTTTGATAGCATGTTCAGCTCGGATAGCATCACTTCCAGGGATAGATGCACCGCCAATATGCATCATAACTATCATTTTATTGGTTTTCGCCCACTGTACCATCTCGGCTACCTTATCCCAATCGTGATAATCCCCCAAGCCGATCTCACCCAGATGTTTTACGCCTGCACTGGCCATTTCTTTAAAATCAGCCTCAGTGAGCCCCGCTTGTAAAAGCAAACCCCCACCTTGCACCTTCATACCACCAGGACGGTAGCTACCCCATGATTTTGCTCCAACTATCGCCATTGATTTCGTGCCAATAGCACCTGTGGGACGCCCTGGCATATGTACCTCACCAGCTGATATCATTCGAGTAACGCCGCCGTGCACACAACTAGCTATAAAATCAACCATCTTTTGTCGGGGAGTATAGTCACCAATGACCGGATGTACATGAGAATCAATCAAGCCGGGACAGACAATAGTTCCGCTTGCATCTATCCTAACCATGCCCTCAACCGCCTCAATACTTGTACCAATCTCAACGATCATGCCGTCATCGATCAATATCGAGTCTCCTTCCAAAATAGGAGAGCGAAAATCACCGGAAACTATCTGGCCAATATTATGAATTAACATAGCGCTCACGATGATATCCTCTACTGATCACCAAGCACAGTCATCACTTGTTTAAGGTTAGTAATATCACCATAGTGTGTTTCTATATCGTACAATGTCACCTCTTGCGCCTGATCACTCGTAGCCATCACAAGATCTTCAGGTACTAAAACCTTGTAACTCAGGAAGAATGCATCATGCACAGTAGATCGCACGCAAATATTCGTTACGACGCCGGTAACAATCACGGTATCGACGCCCCGTTCACGCAGATTGAGATCAAGGGTAGTTTGGAAAAACCCGCTATAACGCCTCTTAGAGATGATGATATCGCTCGCATCGACCGGAATTTCATCCACTATCTCTGCACCCCACGTCCCGGACAAACAATGTACCGCTCGAGTTTGAAATAGGCTATCGTCCGGAGGAAGATCCTGGTTTAGCCAAAAAACTGGCATGCCTTTATCTCTTGCGGCACTAAGCAGTTCGCGATGCGGTTGATACAGTACATCTCCCCCATCAAGCACCATTGCCCCACCATCCGAGAAAAAATCCTTGAGCATGTCTACTACAAGTACCGCTGTACTAGATGGATCGAACGTAATTGCATCTGTTTTAGCTTCACTGGACTGTTTTTCTGAAAATGTATTTGCTGTAACCATATTTCATATTCCTTATTGCTAAATTTACCCGATCAATACCTAAAGACACTGAAGCATCTACCTAGGTAAGTCCGTCTTCTCCCTTTATATCCTCTAATACCAATCCACCCACACGAGCATGTGGTCTACCTCCATCTGTGACGGCAATTATCACTACTATCTCATCTGGAGCTGGAGCATCACTAACGCGAAATTCCATTGCATCGAAGTGCGAGCGCACCTTCATGGCATCCTTATAGTGCAGAGGCACATCAATAACCGTACCTGGCCCACCTTTTTTCTTGGCAGATGGAATAATTGCCGCGCCTCCGTTCACTGCCTCGCGCAATGGCCCACCCAAACGTGGATGCATCAGTGCTGCTGCATGTTCCAGTTCGCCGTTTACACCCACAACAACAGCCTTACCATAGCTGTGGGGATCGCCATTAAGCTGCGAAACTGCTGTCTCACCGAGTAATTTACCTAGTTCTTCACCTGCCTCAATAAGTTCTGTCAATTCTTCCACGTAACTCCCAGCATAAGGATTTTTGATAACCGCCCCACTAGCTACTTTATATAATGGCTTACTAAGTTTACGAAAACCCTCTTCATACACCACATCAACGACAGTTTGGATTCGCATTAATTCCATTGGTAATCCTCCCATGAATAATTGGCTTCGTAACCGATCATAGTGTTGGCCTTAGTGGTATCAATCACAGCTTGATTACCTTCAAACTCTAAGTTGACCTTAGCCTGCGGATAGTATTCGCTGATCAACTTGGATGTATCTTGTTTCATAAAGGTATTGTTTGCACTTACAAATATTTCTTCATGCCCAGTGATTTTGGCGTCGACACTCAGCATACAAGCCCGACCTACATCCCTTGTATCGATATAACTCCATAAATTCGATGCTCCACCTGCTGGATCCTGCCAGAAAGGAGTAAGTGTGCTTTTAAAAGTCTCCGGGGTGTGAATCCAGGGCAAGCGCAAGCTTACTACAGATAAGTTTCCACTAGCTCGACGCACGAAAGCCACCGCTATGTCCTCTCCCAAAGTTTTCGAGAGTGCATAAGCATCTTGTGGTGCTCGTGGATGTTCTTCATTGATCGGAAAGTATTCTAATGTAACAGGTCCATATGAAAACGGAAGTCCCAACACCGATACACTACTGATATAGACGACACGCGCAATACCAAGGGTAGCAGCCACTTCTATTACATTGAAGGTCGCCATTATGTTCGTGCGAAAAACTTGGTCTGGGGTGTGATTAACAGGACGTGGAATCGCTGCAAGATGCACAATAGCATCGGCACCATCACACGCACCATAAACCTGTCCTAGGTCCCCACAATCCACAAACCGGTATTCCGTGATCGGTTCAGGCAGCGGAACCCGATCTAGGCTAACTACTTCATGCCCACACTCAAGAAGATGTCTAACAACCGCAAATCCAGCCAGACCACTACCGCCAGTAACTACTATTTTCATAACTTACCATCCTCATCACTCACAGGCTCCATCCAATTTGGTCCTCCAACAGTAGTCACACTCAGATGAGCCATACTGTTACCAGCGACAGCACCGTGCCAATGTTTTTCTCCAGGAGGAATATGGATAGCATCACCAACTTGCGCCACAAGCTTTTCCCCGGCCTCGTTGCCAAAGCGACACTGTCCCTCTACAACATAGAGGATTTGCTCGCCAGGATGTGTATGCCAATGGGTTAAGGCACCATCCTCGAAACGCACTAACGCTAACTGCACACCTTCCTTTTCCTGCATACTCATAATACGCTCTAAATGCACAGTGCCTGTAACTTGCTCATTAACACCATGGCCGCGTTCTGCTTCCGGGACGAATTTCATGATATTCTCCTCAACAATTAATATCTTCTTTTTCTACATCCAACCCATATACCACTCGCAAATACGTATTAATATTCCGGCCAGACAACACTCGTGGAGTCGCCATCATCATCGCTTTCGCTGTCGACATCTGTATCCATATCCACTTCAACCTCAACATCTATGTCTACATCTACGTCAACTTCCATTTCAGGGGCATCGTCCCAATCAGCATCCTCGTCACTTTCTTCGGCAAATACCAGATCTGCTGGTATCTCCCTCCCATACAATGCACTATTCGGGTCCATTGTGGCAGCGAGCGCTTCGTCATATGTCATGTTTGTGTCAAAAGGATGTCCCACGACATCATGACTGCTCACTTCAACCTTAGGGTCTTTCAGCCAACTAGGGTCATCAGCAGCTCCCAATTCTTCTTTAGTCCCTTGCCCTTCAATCGGAGCCTCGTCCCTACCAATACCATGTTCAGCCTTGGTACCGCGATCATCGCTCTCACCCTCGCCCCTGCCAATACCATGCTCATCTTTAGTGCCACGATCCTGTCCTTCTGCCTCTTCTCTACCAATACCGTGCTCAGCTTTGGTGCCGCGATGCTGTCCTTCTGCCTCCTCTCTACCAATACCGTGCTCAGCTTTGGTGCCGCGATCCTGTCCTTCTGCCTCCTCTCTACCAATACC
>DDZT01000124.1:0-2887 GCA_002346435.1 Anaerolineales bacterium UBA3001 | reverse complement strand
CATAGTAAACCTCCTTACCAATCACGAAAGTCTGATTAACGCTCCTCAACATTCACCGGATTACGTATCTTCTGTTTTTCGAACCCAACAATCTTTCGATCGATGCGTACTATCACAATAAGGCATAGTTTCTGACAACCCACAGCGACAGAACGATCTTTTACCATTTACTATTTCTTTAGTACCATCCTTGTGTATCAAAGTGTATTCACCAATAATCTTGAGTGAATGACTTATCCTTACTTCAACCATTCCAAACCTCCTGATCTCCTCTCTTGACGCTTATGTATTATATTGCATAATCAGTTTGACCTTGATGCTGGTACAATGCAAGTGTATATTACCAGCAATCATATAGCTACTGGCGTCACCCGTAATATTAGTAATAGTGGTGGCTTTATTATTTACAACCCAAAACTTTGCCTATGGCACTATTACCTCTACTGCTAGCGCTCATCTCAGCTGTACTCCATGTAGCCTGGAATATATTTGCGCGTAGCCAGCGTGACGCAATCTTTTTCTTACGACTCAATCTTATCTCTTCAGTACTGGGTTTGGTGCCCGCGCTGATACTCGAATATCAAGGCTCAGCGATATTACCATTAGTCTGGCCATATTTGATCTTAGCAGGCATTGGCCAAGCACTATATTATATAGGTCTAACCAATGGTTATCTCAGCGGCACTTTCACTGTGGTATATCCACTTTCACGGGCAATACCTGTATTGATAATAGCACTATTAGATGTAACTCGTAACCAATCCCCATCACCTATGGGATGGACAGGATTGATACTAATTGTAATTGGATGCTTGCTAGCTCCCTTGACATCCATGCGCAATTTTTCGATCAACATGTATTGGAATAAAACTACAGTTTGGATCGGTGTAGCAGCGCTAGGCACTATCACATATACCGCCGCTGATAGCGCTGCAGCACGACTGATCCACACTGGACTAGAAAGTGCTACTCGTTACCACATAATCTCCTTATTCTTCGGGCTAATAGCCTACTGGCTCACACTATATATTTGCAATACATCAGTACAGCTTAGAGCAACTGGTAAAGATTGGTGGTCAGCAGTGGCAGCCACCTTAGCTATGTTTGTTTCTTACACGCTCGTACTATGGGCATATCAACTTAGTCCACAAAGCAGCTATGTTGTAGGCGTCAGGCAGGTAAGTATTGTCCTTGGCGCAGTCGCAGCAATAGTTATATTTCGCGAGCCAGCAGCTCGTATCCGATTGCTGGCGGCAACTATCATCACAGCGGGAGCTATTTGCCTCAGTCTAGCGTGACAAAACTCTAACCCCCTGCGATTTCTTAGCTTTTAACCAAGAAAGCCACCTGATGTATTGGTGGCTTTCTATTACTATAAATTTATAAGCACTAAGAACTACTCTCCAGCAAGCATCCCTCTACCTAAGCTAATCGCATACACCGTATGAACCAGATAAGTAACACCCACAATCTGGGTCATAGTACCTCCTAACCCACTGTTCACAAATCCAATTATTGAACATGCCACAGCCAAGACTGCAACCCAAATTGCAACAGTATTGAATGTGCCTTTATATTCATCACGAGATCCCATAGCACTAAACGTAATCAAAAATGCCAGTGTGAACAATATGCCGGACATACTGAAAATAGACCATTGCGCATAGATTGCATCAATTCCCATATCTGGATTATTTACCAATATAATAGGGAATCCATTAGCGTACGCATAACCAGCCAGAGCAATCAACATCATTGGTTTAGCATACCGAGCCAACGCATCACCATTACCACCATCACGCATTTCATCCAATATATGGAATACACCATAAACCAACATAAAAAGTGCGGTCGGAATAATCAACGAAGTAATAACAGTAAGCGATCCGCCAGCCACCCATGCATCCTTGTTAGCTGCCGCATCACTCCAGTCAACACCAGCCAAAATCACCAATTGCTGGGCAAAATAGCAAATCAATGTAATCACTGGGCCCCACATAATTGACAAACCAGCCATCCTTTTAGCAGACATATTTCCCATAAAAACTCCCTCCTTATAGGCGATAACAACCGTTTACATTTATACCAACCAAATACTTCTTAATTCATATACTAGGTAACGTCGTTACAAGGCGTAGGCTCACTGTCTAGCACACCTGCTTCGTCCATGATTCCAGTTTCCTGAATATGTTTCATAAACGCTTGCAAACGTGCTACATCCTCTACTTCTAAAACAGCAATCACTACGTTAGGATCTGCTTTACTTTGTAATAGGTATTTTTCTTCAATACCATACTCAACTCGCGTATCCTTATTAGCGTCAAAAACTGATCTCCATTGGTCGTAGTCTTTTAGCGTATTCTTCATAACCATTATTGTACTCATTGCGACCTCCTATATGTATGTACTGCAATTATTATAGTTGAAATAGATATACTGATTTGATTATTTACACTAATTTTATTATAATGTCACGTTTCATTTTTCCGACGGCTCACAACGAGGCACAAATGCGAACTATCATAACAACTCTACTAATAGTAACCACATTGTTATCAGCTTGCGAACAAATTCCAAGCCTGGCTACACCAGCAGATGAAGCCAACATAATTACCACAAATACACTTGCTACTACTGACGAAATCCGAGTAGCAAGCACATCCATACCGACATTGACAGAAGCTATATCTTCCATCGAAACAATCGACTCAACATCAACAAATACACCAATACCTAATACTCAACCAACAAACCCGCCGACTGCCTCTACAGCAACTGCCGAACCATTGCCATCCAATGAACCTGAAATCACATCAGCAACTCTTGATACGAATACTGCCTCGACAACAATTGAAAAAGTATTACAAGAAATAATCTCGGGTTCAAT
>DDZT01000074.1:502-4281 GCA_002346435.1 Anaerolineales bacterium UBA3001 | reverse complement strand
AGGGAATACCACCAACCTCTCCACTCTAGTATCAATTCATCCCAAGTTGGCGGTCCAGTTCTCACAAAACCGTACATTTCTGCCATCATGTTAGTGCCTAGAAAATCATCATACAAAATCAAATTCCTATAAAACCACCAGCCAGTCAATACTAATACACATGATGCAATAATTAACCCTTCTCGGAATGATTGCAACCAGCTACCTGAATATTGTTTTCTCCATATGAGATATATGCCGACAACTGGCAACAACAATAGTGCAGAAAGTTTAGTGAGAATTGCCAATCCAATAAGTACACCTAACAACCAGGGTGCAAATTGCCGCTGTAGTAGTTTGCTTGGAAACCATGATGGAATCAACAAAGAATTATCATCAAGATTAACTATTAGAATAAGAATGTAAAAAATAAGTGAAGCCAAAAACCAGACACCATTGTCATTGTTTACTGATGCTGTAATAAAAACAAACATCGGGTTCAACGCAGTAAAAGATGCTGCGAGAATTGGCAAGTTGACCTGTCCTGGGAAAAGAGCTTTGGCAACAAAGAATGTAAGCGCAACAGTTCCACATCCTAACAATATGGAAAACCATCGAAGCAAATGCACCGCCAGAGCAACACCAGTCAAGGGAAATTCCTCAATACTAGTATGACGAAACATGTTTACATTTACGGTAGTACCTGGAACACCTACTTGACCAAAAGGATTGTATGAATAACGACTTAGAGAATCAAAATCATCAATCCAAGAAATCAGTGCTGCACCTATCAAATAGTAGAACGGTGGCTGGCTACCTTCTTGTCTATACGTGGTGATTTCTCCAACCTGTTGTATAGGCAAACCATTACCGGACGCAATTTCTCTTACAACTCCATAGTGCCACGCTTCATCAGAAGCCTCAAAAATCGGTGTTGATTGGTTGTACGCAAATGCAACGCCTATAAACAATATTAGCAACAGTCGTAAAGGAGTATATGACTTCATAATTTTGGCAAAAATATCAGCATAAGGAATGGAAACACATCAGTTCCAGAGACGGACTATTTTTGCCATTATACAATTTCAGATACTAATTAGAGTTGATGAAGCACGCTAATTCATGGCCAGGGTCCATAAGAACCCGAACTGGAGTCGCGGGTGCAATTCGAACAGTATGTCTTTGTAAACTATGTATGAAGCGTCCTGACGGAAGGCGAACACGATAAACATTGACCATACCTCGGTACTCTCTTGTCAACACTATTGCTGCAGAGGTTGGATCAGGAGCAATACGTACATCATCAGCTCGCACCGCTACTTCAACTTGATCACCCACACTAACAGGATGGGTTGACTGTAACAAGCCAATCTCGGTTTGAACACCTTCAGCAGTAACTTCCCCCGGAAGGAAATCTGTTTCACCCATGAAAGTAGCTACAAAGCGAGTAGCAGGATTACCAAAGACATCACCAGGATTGCCAACTTGCTGGATGCTGCCTTGGTGCTGCACCGCAATCCGATCCCCCATAAACAAGGCCTCTTCCTGATGATGAGTCACAAATATTGCAGTAGCTCCACTCATTCTAAGGATAGCTCTTACTTCATTACGTACGTGCACTCTCTGCCCACTATCTAGATTAGAAAACGGTTCGTCCAAGAGTAATACATCCGGTCTAGGACCCATCGCACGAGCAAGAGCAACACGCTGTTGCTCTCCACCAGACAATTCATTAGGCATACGATCCGCATAACCGCTCAATCCAACCAACTGTAACATAGCAGATACCTGATCATCTTTATCGGCACCGTGCAATCCATAGGCAATATTAGCTGCTACATTTAGATGTGGGAACAAAGCATAATTTTGAAACACCATACCAACTCGACGAAATTCAGGTGGGACAAATCTTTCCGAGCTCACCATCACGCGACCACCTACTTCAATCGATCCAGCATCAGGCTTGGAAACGCCTGTAATTAGACGCAAAAGTGTAGTCTTACCACAACCACTAGGACCAATAAGAGCAAGAATCTCCCCCTTCACAACATCAAGACTTAGCCCATTCAATGCGCCAGCATCTGAAAATGTTTTCACCAAACCTTCACATCGAACTGCTATATCACTCATTTAATTCAGACTCTCTCTCTTAAGATAATAGATGCCATCGGCACAGATGATAACAGAATTAATAACAATGCGGGAGCAGCAGCTGCTCCAAACATTGCTTCTTCAACAGCCGACCAAACTGATGTTGCTAAAGTACTGAAACCAAGAGGGCCCAAAATCAACGTAATTGGCAATTCCTTCATAACTGTAAGAAACACTAAGGCAATCCCAGCAGCTATTCCAGACCTTGAGACAGGAACTGTAATAGTGCGAAACACCATTAACGGATTCTTGCCTAAAGTCCGTGCTGCTTGCTCAATACTAGGAGATATTTGCAAGAAAGACGTTCGCAATGCCCCTACTGCCTGTGGAAGAAACATTATTAAGTATCCAAATAGTAACAAATATACAGTCTGATAGATAGGATTTGCGTAATTAGCACCAAAAAATACCAATGCTAAAGCAACGACTATACCTGGCAAAGCAAAAGCAGAATAGGATATCCTTTCCAATAAGACAGCAAAACGACCCTTTTGACGCACACTTAACCAAGCAACAGGAATAGAAGCTAATAATACTAATCCCGATGCCAATCCAGATGCGAACACAGAATTCCATGCGGAAATCCACAATGATAAGTCAGACATGATTATATTAATTTCTCTAAAAAACCAGTAAACTAATATGCTAGCAGGTAGTACTAGCGACAATACCACAATACCTGCACAAAAAAATAATGATGGCCAACGCCAATGCCCAAGCTTTATTTGTATTGGATTTCCAACAGCTCCTACATGGCCTCCATAATAGCTCGCCCGACCTCGGGTTCTAATTTCGATTAATAGCACCAATAAAGTTAGTAATATCAGCACTAGTGCTAGTACAGCTGCGCCGCTACGATCAAAAGATGATTGATACTGAATATACAATACACGAGTAAAAGTACTATATCGCATAAATGATACTGCCCCAAAATCCCGCAAAACATATAGAGCAACCAACAAACCTCCTGCTGCAAGACCTGGCCTAAGCTGCGGCAAAGTGACACGCCAAAAAGTGCCCCATGGACCATCTCCCAGATTTCTAGAAGCTTCTTCTAAAACAGGATTCATTCGCATTAGAGCAGCCCTGGTAGTTGTAAGAATATAAGGATAACTAAGTAAAGTAAGAACCAAAAATGCTCCGGGGAAACCGTATAATTTGGGCAATTCTTTGACTCCTAAAGGTTCTAGCCACTGCTGCAATATTCCGCGCGGTCCTAATACAGAAATAAACAGGTAGGCACCTACATAGCTTGGCACTACTAAAGGTAATGTAGTGAGTATTGCCCACAAACGACGCATAGGCAAATCAGTCCTAACGGTAAGCCAAGCGATTGGCACAGCTACCAATGCACTACCTAATGTAACTGCCACCGCAAGATAAACGGTTTTTAACAATACGCGAACAGTGCGAGCACTAAACAATATGTTCCATATTGAATCACCAGCTTCCGATGCACGAAGAAGCAAATATCCAATTGGCAAGAGAAGTAAACTTGCAACAAGAGCGCCCGTGATCCACAACACAACTTTCGTCGGAATGATGTTCCGAAAGAAAAAACTCACGTGACGCTCTCCTTTGCAAAGCACTACATTGACACAAAAGCAAACAAATATGTAAGCTTGCAATTATGCAATTAAGTCTTCTAC
>DDZT01000074.1:0-176 GCA_002346435.1 Anaerolineales bacterium UBA3001 | reverse complement strand
AACTATTCCAAGGCACCTACTTCTGTAAGCAGATCAACAGTACCTTGTAAATCAACCAAGTCACTAAGATCAATATCAATCTTAGGCAGCTCAGCAATTGGAGTCAACTCTCTATGAATCTTCACACCCTCTACTAATGGGTATTCATAAGTTTGTCCAGCAAAATACTGTTGTGC
>DDZT01000117.1:4962-7420 GCA_002346435.1 Anaerolineales bacterium UBA3001 | reverse complement strand
AATATTCATGTCAACAATATACATCAGTAATCGAGAGGCAAAAGCTACAGACTCACCCAAGCCAAATGATGGCGCTCAAGAACCAAAACTTTAACGGTCGGGGCAGCAAGATTTGAACTGAGACCACTTGATCCCCAGTCAAGTACGCTACTAGACTGCGCTACGCCCTACCACACGCGCAATAATCAAAAGTGGATGTATCATAAATAATCTCCCTATTACTGGCGATTTATTCGCTACTAATCAAGCATCGCCTGATACAGAACGATGGTTTTATAGGTTAAGATACATCAAAAACTGCGTTGTGGTGTGTACGGAAGTGTTCCGAGGTCATATTTTGTAACCGCTAGCACGCATGCTGCACACAGTAAAATTAGAATTGTAGACACAAACCAATCAGACCGTTTCCATCTAACTTCACGCAAGAACGTGCGCTCCTCAAGTGCCCCAAACGCTCTAGTTTCTAAAGCTAAGGTCAGGTCCTGGGCATGGAGCATAGAGCTAATAAGTACGGGTATAAATAAAGGTACTGAGGCCTTGATTTTCTTGTACAAATTCAGCCCTCCAAAATCAACTCCACGAGAACGCTGCGCATCTATAGTGTTGTCAAATTCACGGCTAATTGACGGAATGTAGCGCAGGGCGGTGGCAAACACAAAGATTAAATTGTATGACAGTTTCCAGGACCCGATTCTGAAGCTTGCTAATGATGTAACCAGGTCACTAGGATGCGTAGCGATAATCAAAAGTGGAAAGGCTAATGAGATCACTACAAATCTGAGTCCGAGTGCGAAACCATAAACTGCTCCCTGCAAAACAAAAGGCACTCGCGGTCCACCTGGCAACCACTCAGGCCAAAGGTAAAAAAGGGTTTTCCATGCGAAACCGCCTTCAAGCCCTCCAAAGTCCCCGAAGCTTGTAAACCAGATTCCCTGAGTAAATACTAGGAATAGCACAACATATAACACAACCCACATGTAGCGAAATTTGCGCACAGGTATTTGAGCGAGATTGATTATGCCGATAATAGCCAAAATGATAATCAACGAATACAGAGGATCATTTATCACAGCAGCAGTGACAAATACAACAATCTCAAATATTATTTTTGTAAACGGATGCAGTCTATGCACGAATGTATCAGCACGGAAATATTCAATTTCAATTACAGGCATAATTGGTCCGTTTTATCCTTTTACGCATTTGTATAGCTTCGTGTTTTTATGTTCATTATTTTGCCGATATTAGATCGCACATATCTTCTATGGTAAGCGATGGTGTTGTTTGTTGAATATCTAATCCGCGGTATATCTCTATGACCGGAGGCAACTTTAAGCCCGTCTCTGCCAGAATATCATCTTGGCTAAACAAATTAATCGGCGTTGTGTTTGTTAGTATCTGGCCATCTTTCATGACAATAACGCGTGTAGCATACTCAGCGACAAGGCTCATGTCATGAGTTACCAGAATAATAGTTCGTCCCTGACGCTCAAGGCTCATTGCAAGAGACATTATCTGCCGTCGAGCAACGAAATCTTGGCCAGTTGTCGGTTCGTCTAGGACTAACACTTGAGTTTCTAGTGCGAGAACCGATGCTGTAGCTAACCGCTGCCGTTGACCGTGGCTTAGTTGACGCGGGTGGCGGTCTCGCATATCGTACAGGTTTACAGCCTCAAGAGCTCTAGCAGCTCTCGAACGCGCTTCTGTGTCGGGTATTTTCATTTGTTTCAGCCCAAAAAGAGTCTCCTCCAGCACCGTGGAACAAAAAATCTGATGATCAGGATTTTGGAACACATAACCCACCTCTTTCGCTAACTGAGATGTTTTTGTATTTCGCGTATTCATCCCTTTTACAACGACATTACCCTCAGTTGGATGAAGCAATCCATTGAAATGTTTGATTAAGGTGGTTTTTCCTGAGCCATTTGCACCTACAATCGCAATAATGCCCCCTGAGCCAATTTGCAGATTGACTCGTTTCAGTGCGGCTATTTCCCCGTCATAGATATGTGTTAGGTCCGATACTTCAATCAGAAAACTGTTAGTAGTACACATTTACACCGACCTGAGCAACTTGTTGAAGATACTCATTCCTTCCTTAACTGTTAACGGCAACCGATCAATCTCGTACCCATCTGCCCGCAGCCTATGGGCAATTTCGGTTGCTACCGGAGCTACAAGTCCAAGTTCATGCAAGCGGTCAACGTTGCTAAAAACTACGTCAGGTGTATCATCGAGTTCTATTCTTCCTTCACTCATCACGACAACGTGATCTACAAAATGCGCCACCTCATCAATTTTATGCTCAGCAATTATGATTGTTTTTCCATGATCTTTATTTAGCTTACGTATCAAGTTAAGTACACGCAAACTGCTCTCGGGATCGAGATTTGATGTTGGTTCGTCCATAATTAATACTTGAGGTTTTCTTATCAGACATCTAATTATTTCTACTTTT
>DDZT01000117.1:2715-4702 GCA_002346435.1 Anaerolineales bacterium UBA3001 | reverse complement strand
TTGGTTCGTCCATAATTAATACTTCAGGAAGCATAGCCCATACTGCTCCGATAGCTACAGATTGCTGTTGTCCTCCAGACAACTTGGCGGGCTCACGTTCAAGCAAATCGGTTAATTTAATAGCCGTAACTGCCCGATCGATCCTGCTATTGATTTCTTCTTTTGTCAGTGCCAGATTTTCAGGACCGAAAGCTATTTCGTCATGTACGGAGAGCGCAAACAACTGGACCGCTGGGTCCTGGAAAACAACTCCAATTTTTTGAGCCAAATATGCAATACTATTTAAAGATGTATCCATACCTGATATTTTGACTCTACCAGCAACCCGTCCCTGAATCAAATGGGGTATTAGGCCGTTCATACACATGTACAACGTACTCTTTCCTGCGCCTGTTGCGCCTATAAGCAATGTAATCTCACCTTTGCGTACGGTAAGGTTTACTTTCTTAAGCGCAAGTTCGCTTGCACCCTGATAGCGAAAGCACAGGTCGTGTATTTCAACCGCGTTAGTGGACATAAATTTTTCAGTTATAAGGAAGGAGTTGATGACACCTTATTTACAACTCCTTCCCCATAAATAGCACACAAATATCAAAAAGCTAGGCTACATCATCGAACTCTACGTCTTCTTCTGATAGTGCTGAACCCGAATCCGCTCCAAAACGTACACCTGCCCGGTGAAGACCGATAATTAGAGCAGATCCGATGATGACTGAAACCAGCGTTAGTACAATACGTTGGCCGGGCACAATACCTGACATGAATGCGAACACCCATTGGTCAGGACCTTCAGGATATAAATAGGAGTAGCCTATACTAAGCCAAAGATGATTGATCATATAGGATGTCCACGATATTACGGCTACGCCCAAAGCTACAGGCGTGGTTTCAAACGTACGTATTTGTTTTACAGCCCATGGCGAAGCCCATAATCCCAATAGAGCCGTCGCGTGCATTGGCCAATATGCACCTTTTGCATATACGTAAGCACCTATACTCGAAATAGCTGGTATAAGTGGCCACGCAATTGCTCCTACAACATAAATAATCAATACCAACAAACGGGAACGCCCAGTGTTTTGCATTAACAACCCTGCTACTGCCGCAGCGATTGCTGCAACATAAAAAGTCAACAAACCAAAATATGCAGTCGCGGGTGCTATCAAGCTTGCAATTAAACTGCCTACAGAAGCTGCTACGAGCCCGCCTAATGGTCCAAATAACAATCCAGGTAAAGCTAGGATAAATTCTTGCCCACCGAAAGTTCCACCTCCAACTAGTGGTATGGCGGGAAGTATTGCTGATACCGCGATAATAGCGGCCCATATCGCAAGGTAAGCTACCGGAATGCCGCCCATCGCACCTCGGCGTCGGGATAGATTCTGCTGAGACATAACTGCCACCTCCTTAGTCGTATAAGAGTGTCTGATGTTACAAACAATGCTAATGTACGCTAACACCTGACACGCAATGTTGTATTGATATAGAATATATACATTAAGGTGATAAGTGTCAATTTTGTGCAAAATTACACAATCGTTTCTTATGTTTAGATTTTATTGATGCACACGCGACCGGTTATGATAGTAGCATTGGCAGATGTATCACGAATAATATACCTACTACAGGCGAACTATTAGCGGTAGGTGTATAGCATGTAGAGTAGCAGTACAGGTGCCGTATGAAAAAAGTACTGGCTTTATTATTTTTTATCACAGCCGTATTGATAACTTCCTGCAACCCACAATATAAGACCGTCAATGGATGCGAAGTTCGACCAAAAACTCAATGTGCCAAGTTTGACCTGAGTGAGACTGACCTGCGTTGGGCTAAACTGCACTGGGCTGACCTGCGTTATGCCAACTTGGGTGGAGCCGACCTGCGTGAGGCTAACTTGAGTGAGGCTAACCTGATGTCAGCTAACCTACGAGGAGCTAACATGCGTGGGACTGAACTGCGCTTAGCTGACCTACGTGGGGCTGACCTG
>DDZT01000117.1:0-2369 GCA_002346435.1 Anaerolineales bacterium UBA3001 | reverse complement strand
GGCTGACCTGCGTGGGGCTGACCTACGTGGGGCTAAACTAGGCGGGGCTTCCCTTCTAGGCAACCTGCGTAGAGCTATCTACAACAAACTCACAAAATTTCCCGACGGTTTTGATCCAGAGACAGCCTGGATGATGCTAGTAGAATAACTATCTACTTGTAAGTGTTTACTATCCTCATTATCACAACCACTGATTATCGTGATTAGGCAATAAAGTTTGTTTATTAGAACAAGTACCAGTAATCATCAAAAAGGAGACCATTCACCATGATTCCAACTACAGTTGTTACTGAATACCACACAAGGTACCCAAAAATGCATCTTTTCCAACCTATGCGTTGATGGAAAGCTACGAAAGTACACCATCCTAAACAATACAAAGTTAGTGCGATGTATGGCAGCGAAAACGCAAAAAACGCGCCCATACCACTAACACATCCAATGATGATGAATGGCACAAACCATCTGGTTTCTTTTTTCCCGATGAATGGGATAGTAAATTCAACCATCTCTCGAATTCTTTTCTGTACAGTCTAAATGAATTAGTTGTGTTAGTCTCTAACGCAAAAGTTTTTATGTAACATCTTTATTGTTCTCACTTCTCTTTCTTTCATGTTCCGTGAGCAATATCTTCCTCAAACGAATACTTTTAGGAGTTACTTCAACATATTCATCTTCGGCAATATACTCCATAGCCTCCTCCAACGAAAATTTTGTCGCAGGAGCTATTGATAATTTTTCGTCGGCGCCAGATGCCCGCATATTCGACAGTTTTTTAGTTTTGACCACATTAACTGATAAATCATCTGTTTTAGTATGTTCCCCTATTACTTGTCCTGCATAAATGTCTTCAGTTGCGTCAATAAAAAACCTCCCCCTATCTTGCATCCTACTAATAGAATAACCAGCAGCTACACCTTTTTCAGTAGCTATTAATGCGCCATTTCTTTTCGCTAATATATCTCCTCTCCATGGCTCAAAACCGTTAAATCTATGTGACATTACTGCTTCCCCTGCGGTTAATACTAATAATTTATTAGAAAGACCAATAAGTCCGCGTGATGATATTTTAAATTCAAGATGTGCTCTATCATCTTTTACAACAATGTCTAGTATATCTCCTTTGTATTTGGAAACTAAACCAATCACCTTACCTGAATATTGTTCGGCAACATCTATATGCAATATTTCTATAGGTTCATTTTTAACGCCATCTATTTCCTTCATCACAACTTTTGGTTGCCCTAATTGCATCTCGTACCCTTCTCTTCTCATTGTCTCCACTAATATTGATAGGTGCAATATGCCACGTCCATACACCATAAACTTTTCAGACGATTCAGTGTCCATCACTTTTAGTGCTAAATTTTTCTCGGTTTCCTTCAACAATCTTTCTCGGAGATGCCTTGATGTAACAAATTTACCTTCCTTACCAAATAATGGGGAGTTGTTAACTACGAAGAGCATACTCATGGTAGGTTCATCAACAGTTATTGGTGGTAACGATTCAGGATTGACGAAGTCAGCAATGGTATCTCCTATATCAAAGTTATCAAGGCCAACCACCCCTACAATTTCTCCTGCTTTAACTTCTGTATTGAAATTTTCTTTTTCAAGACCTTCGAACAAATAGAGTCCTTTGACAACCGATCTGCTAATTTCGCCATTAGTACGTACAATTGACACTTGATCTCCAGCTTTAACGACACCTCTTTGTATCTTGCCTACGGCAATTCTACCCGTGTACGAAGAATAGTCTAAAGAGCTTATCTGTATTTGTAATGATCCCGGCACATTGATAGGTGGATCTAGATAATCAATAATAGTATCCAACAAATGAATAAAGTCATGAGTTGGAACCTTCCAATCTGCACCCATCCATCCTTGTTTTGATGATCCGTAAATCGTCGGGAAATCAAGTTGCTCGTCAGTTGCATTTAGGTTGAACATTAACTCGTAGACTAAATCAGTAACTTGTTCCGGATTACAATTTGGTTTATCTACTTTGTTTATCACAACTATAGGTTTAAGTCCTAGCCTAAGAGCTTTTTCTAAAACAAAACGTGTTTGTGGCATTGGACCTTCAAAAGCATCAACTAACAACAATACACCATCTGCCATATTTAAAACACGTTCAACTTCTCCTCCAAAATCTGAGTGCCCAGGCGTATCTATGATATTTATTTTTACCCCGCTATATCTTACAGATACATTCTTTGATAGTATTGTGATACCTCTTTCTCTTTCAAGCTCATTTGAATCTAGCACTAATTCATGTACGACTTCATTATCCTTAAATAACTTTACCTGATGCAAAATGCCGTCTACCAAGCTTGTTTTGCCGTGATCAACATGTGCAATAATTGCAA
>DDZT01000048.1:2367-2614 GCA_002346435.1 Anaerolineales bacterium UBA3001 | reverse complement strand
CTGCGAAACAATTCTGAAAACTAGCATCAAGCCACAAACGTGGCTCGCGCAGATAACTGGGGTACACACTCAGACGTTCTCTTAGTACATGTCCCATCGAATTACTCACAGATTGGAGTTCACGTATTTTGGGCCAATCTGCTTCTGGATTAATGTGATCCGGAGTAACCGGAGACACTCCACCCCAGTCATTAATTCCAGCTTGCAGATAACGCCCATATTGCGATGGCATCAAGTTAGGAGGTGC
>DDZT01000048.1:481-1998 GCA_002346435.1 Anaerolineales bacterium UBA3001 | reverse complement strand
ATCATCTCATCTATGTTTGGCTCAATCGATCCAAACATAGAGGTATTGTTTTTGGCACGAAAATTCTGTACTATAACCTCTTGTATATGACCATAATTTACATGTAATTTTCGTACATCAAAAAGCGAGTCTACACGTTCAATACGAGTCTCTCCTATGCCTATCAGTATACCCGTAGTAAAAGGTATGCGAAGCTCGCCCGCAAAGCGCAAGGTGTCTAACCGCACTAGTGGATGTTTATCAGGACAACCAAAATGTGGCCCATTTCTCTGGGTCAGACGAATACTAGAGCTCTCTAGCATCATACCCATACTAGGACTTACTTGACGTAGAGCATGCATTTCTTCATAAGACAGAGAACCAGGATTAATATGCGGAATCAGACTGGTCTCATTTAGTACAAGTTTGCACATGTCATGCAAGTAGTCCAACATTGTTTCATATCCAAGTTCTCTTAGATGTTTTCGAGCAAGTTCATGTTTCATTTCAGGACGCTCACCCAAACTAAAAAGAGCTTCTTTGCACCCATTCTTTTCACCAGTCCTAGCTATTGCAAGCACCTGGTCAGGATTCAATGTTATTGCATCAGGATGATCAGGTGGTTTTGCAAATGTACAATAGCCACAACTGTCTCGACAAAGAGTGGTAAGTGGAATAAATACCTTGCGGGAGTATGTCACTGTTTGTCCCTTACTGCGACTTCGCAATATACCCGCAACCTCACAAATTGCCGGAATACTATCCACTGGAGCTTGAATCAAATCATATCCTTCTTGTAAGGATATGCTACTACCATTCAAAGCTTTTTCGAGAATATTATGTAAATAACTGCTCACCTGTTCACTATACATTACTTGCGGTGTTGGGATATCATTGATTCGAACATGACATAGATAACATTATTGACTAAGCATCTCCATAGTTGCTATACCCACTTCATAACCCTTGTTATTCCGACTGTGTGGTTCAGAACGCGCTATAGCAAGTTCTACAGTTGGGCAAGTCAATACCCCAAACATGACTGGCACTGTGCTATGCAAAGTGACCTGCATCAAACCATTAGTAACGGCTTGAGATATGTAATGATAATGATCTGTTTCACCTTTGATCACCGCACCTAAAGCAACCACACCATCGATATCTTCATGCTTCGCTAGTTTAGCAGCAGCTGCAGGCAATTCGAAAGCGCCAGGCACCCTTAATACTGAAATACTACCGTCATTTACTCCTTTATCGAGCAGCGCTCGGTTACAACCAGAAAGAAGTCCTTCCGATATCTCAGAATTAAACTCGCTCAACACAATCGCTATATTTGTCAATCTAACAAGTGCCCCAGTTTTGTTTTTTTTGTCTCAAGATATTGCCTATTTGCATCATTTACTGGAACAGTAAGTGGTTTCCTATCAACAATCTCTAGACCATGTCCCTCAAGCCCAACCAATTTCATAGGATTGTTAGTCATGACTATCAATTTTCTAGCTCCGAGATCGTAGATAATTTGTGCACCAACACCATAA
>DDZT01000048.1:0-186 GCA_002346435.1 Anaerolineales bacterium UBA3001 | reverse complement strand
TAATTTGTGCACCAACACCATAATCTCGCAAGTCAGGTTGAAAACCTAACTTAGCATTAGCTTCAACGGTGTCTAATCCAGATTCCTGCAGTTTGTATGCCTTGATTTTATGCTTTAATCCAATTCCACGACCTTCCTGCCTCAGATAAACTACGATACCGGTGCCATGTGAAGCTATTGTTTCCA
>DDZT01000005.1:1789-3381 GCA_002346435.1 Anaerolineales bacterium UBA3001 | reverse complement strand
GGTACCTTGAAGCCCATAGTAAACAAAGTTTGTCGGACGACTAGAAAAGAAATCGAGACGAATACGAATCAGTTTTCCCTGTTCTGTATGACATAGCACGATACAGGTATCATCTGCTTGTGCCCATGATAAATGATGCTGACCAGACCCTAGGCAAACCACTTGTGTAATACGCTCGCCGAAGGCTTGGTATAATGGTCCCAGGTCATGGGTAATGTAATGATGACCACGCCGAAGTGCGAGCTCTTCTGTTCGCCAATTGTATCCTTGTTTAGGATGAGGAAATCCTGCTTTGAAGTCTTGGATTTGGTCAGCTTCACCATAGTAAAGCTGACCAAACTTACCAGCCTTAACTAGTCCCATGACAATGCTCCATGACCACATGTAACAATAGTTAGAAGCCAGCATGTATTTGCGGTTGGATGATAAAACCGCTTCAAGCAGTTGCCAACATTGTTCAATACTCGTCGCGGCAGTGACTTCAGAAAGTACATGTTTTCCAGCTTTCAGTGCGTCTATACTATGTTGGACATGAAGCGGCATCGGCGATGCAACAATCACAGCGTCAATATCACTATCTAACATTGCGGCCCACGAGTTATAAGTTTTCAAAGTCGGGAGCTTATCAGTTACATTAACTAACCGCTCCATGTCTTGGTCACAGATTGCGACGAGTTCAGCAGTTGGCGCATGATGTATGGCCTGAGCTAAATCTGCACCGCGCCCAGCCCCGAGGATACCAAATCGAACTGAGTTCATCTTCCTTTAATCTCCTACTAATTTATACTAATAAAAACGACTGTAAAAACAGATTGATTTTAGGAATTTAACCTATCCAGAGTGTATTTTATTAACATTTCAGACTGTTGATAAAATCGGGTAATCATTACTAACGAATGTGGATGACAAACTTAGGAAAGTGAAAGTGATGAATTGTTTATTAGAACTATGGTAATTCCATTAGTAACTAACGGGAGCATCAGGATCTTTTTCGGGTAAAGTTCCAATGTCACTACCACAACTGTAAAGGAAAAGATTTACCATCAAAACACCCAGAGTGATTATCAAGTAGTCTTTAAGTCGTTTGTCTTTCTCTAATAAACTAAAAACAATCTCACGACCAATAATATTAAAAGAGGCCCCAACAATCAATATTACAGTACAAATCCCCGAATAGAGATTTTGTAAATTAGGGGATTCTCGGCAAATTCATTCCACATACTATGACCAACCACCTATCCAGAGAATCAGATTGTGCCTCCTACGGAGGTGCCTTTACCTCCGTTATAGTTTTTGTCTTTATGTCAGCATGACATTACTTATCGGACATTTATTTAAGCTATTTGGGTTTGGGATTTGGTAGTCTTGGTAACTAGGAGTTGTGGTTGGAGTCTGCCAGATTGATTGATAACGTACCATAATTGACATTATTAGACATTGTTTTCCTAGATTTACCAATGACAGAAATATTTTCTTTTGACTAAACAAAACAGCCCTTCAAACCGACAACTTATTGTTGGCACAGTTAGTGCCTGTTCAAAAGCATCGCTTACGATTTACGACAAACCACATCTTTCGTACAGGCGTACCGC
>DDZT01000005.1:0-1424 GCA_002346435.1 Anaerolineales bacterium UBA3001 | reverse complement strand
TTTTTTATGCTTATATTAATGCGATCGATAGAAATTGGTTTTCAATTAGATCGTTCTATATTAACGGGGCAATGGTCTATTGGAACAGAAACAGATAAGCAGAGAAAGGTCGACAATTCCAAACATTCCCTACTATATTACGCAACCTATAGTGAATGATAAGTGATAAACCTGTCACAAACTAAGGCAGAGGTAATTCCCTGAATCAGCGATAACATTTTTTCCCTTCCACTGTGCAACAATAATTCAAACTTCATATTTGATTTATGTTAATAATGGCTTAAGGACTCGCGCGTTTTCGACACCTGTCAAACGCGTATCTAATCCTTGAAATTTGTAGGAGAATTTGCGGCAGTCTATTCCAAGTAAGTGAAGCATCGTTGCATGTAGGTCCCTCACGTGCACTGGATCAGTTGCTACATCATATCCCATTTCATCTGTACTGCCATAACTCGTACCCCCTTTTATACCACCACCGCATAAGAACAAGGAAAAGGCTTTTATATGATGATCTCGACCATCTCCTTGTGCCATCGGTGTTCGTCCAAACTCTCCACCCCACACAATTAGGGTTTCGTCCAACATCCCTCTTTGTTTAAGATCCTGAATCAATGCAGCGGTAGGACGGTCAATATAGTCGGCTGTTTTGACGATTCCATTTTTAATTGCCCCATGATGATCCCAACCACGATGATAAAGTTGTATGAATCGAACACCGCGTTCAGCAAGACGGCGAGCAAGCAGGCAGTTACTAGCAAAGGTACCATCGCTTCCCTGAGTGCCATACATGTCAAGAATATGCTGAGGTTCTTTCGTGATATCCATTAATTCTGGCACACTCGATTGCATCCGAAAAGCCATTTCATATTGACTGATGCGTGTTTCAATCTCGGCGTCGAGTAATTTCTGATTGCTAATACGATTCAACTGGTGCACAGTGTCTACGACATCTCGTTGTTGTTCTAACCCAACGCCTCTAGGATTTCGTACATATAGTACTGGATCACCATGTGCCTGAAAGCGAACACCTTGAAATTGACTGGGCAGAAAACCACTATGCCATTGTCGAGCAGCGATAGGTTGTGTTTGACCACCACCTATCGAAGTTAAGACAATAAAACCAGGTAAGTTATCCGTTTCATTACCCAAGCCATAGTTAATCCAGGCTCCCATTGAGGGCCGACCTGGTAAAGATGTGCCAGTATTCATTACAGTATGGGCTGGATCGTGATTAATCTGATCCGTTTGCATTGAACGAATAATACAGATATCATCTGCCAATTGGGCGATATTTGGTAGAATTGAGCAGATTTCCTGACCAGATTTGCCAAACCGACTAAAGGGATGCTGTGGTCCTAGAATTTTCAGTTCTTTTCCCTGTAATTGTGCAATTTGTTGACCTTTAGTAAACGATTCAGGCATAA
>DDZT01000053.1:17215-38410 GCA_002346435.1 Anaerolineales bacterium UBA3001 | reverse complement strand
CCTATGTAGTTGGCATCAGTGCATTACCAATACGTTGGCTTTTCAATATGTTAGTTACTGACCCAAACATAGCATTGCCCGTCCAGGCGTTACATGGAATAGCAATGAGTGCCCTTCTTGCTGTCGGCACCATATTTGTAGACAACATTTTACCTAAACGTTTGCGAGCATCAGGACAGGCACTTTATCTATCTAGTTTATATGGATTGGGTCCTTCTATTGGACTATTCTTAGGTGGATTACTTATGAGTTCCGGAAGCACAAAACCTTTATGGACCTTATCCTTAGTTTCAGGCATTATTGGTTGCTTTATTATAAATAATGCTATGACACTCGGAAATAGACAAATACTTGACCAGTGACCTCCATATTAAGGCCTATACGCATATACTGAGGATACAGTGCCGTCATCACTTGTATATACCAGACTTAAGCTCGGCAATGTATGGAAGAGTGCGGTATTGATCATCATAGTCTAATCCATAACCAACTACCCAGACATCGGGAATAACAAAACCTAAATAATCAACTCCAATTCCAGAGCTATTGATATCAACTCCTTCCTTAGCAACCATCACGCAAGTCTTTACCGACAATGGATTACGTTCACGGAAAAGATTTGACATATATTCAAGTGTCATACCGCTATCTACAATATCTTCAACAATTAGGACGTGTCTACCTTCAATGGATTGGCGAAGATCAGAAATCATGCGCACCTCACCACTCGAAGTACTTTTTTGATAGCTTGCTAAAGCAATAAAATCAACAGAATGTTTCACAGTAAGCTTCCGAGACAAATCCGCAGTAAAAATAAAAGCTCCTCTTAGAATACTTACTATGAGTAATGAGTCTACGTCAACATAATCTTGACTAATCTCATTAGACAGCTCAGATATACGACCATTAATTTCTTCTTCAGAAACAAGCACTCTCTCTATATCATTATTCGTCACACTCATTATATCCACCTATATCTGCATCATATTTGCATGAATTACAATCCCATGCTGGCTTACAATTCTATTGTCTCACTGAATTCAAAGTGAACTCAAAGTATATTTTACTCAAAATTTAGATACAAACGACAAGTATGAACCTAAAAACTCATCTAGTTTCGTTTGAAATTTATGGCTAGTAACCTGACCACTTTCGTCAATAACTTTTTCCACATTACCTACTGTTAGCATTCTAGGAATTGGGTAAGCTAAGACAGACAAAATGGTCTGCTGCAATTGGTAGGCCGCCCTAATACCTCCTGCTGCACCAACAGACACAGTTGCCACACCAATTGGCTTACCATCAAAAGCATCTTTTGCGAAAACATCAATAAAGTTTTTCAGTCCAGAGGACATTGACCCATTGTACTCGGGAGTGAGAAAAATAATCCCATCAGAGTTGCGCATTGTGTTGGCTGCATGTGCTAATTGACCCGTTGCATCATCTATTTTTCCATAACGCTCAACAAATGGTGGTAGATCTAATTCGATCAAATCGACAATACTAGCCTGATGACCTAACGCGTTGATTTGCCTGACCACTGCTAATGCGACCCTATGACTCCGACGAGCCTTTCGTGTACTACTAGAAATCACTGTTATGTTCATTTTCGACTCCTATAGTTAGACATAACCGTGCCTTGACAGTCAACCAACTAGAGTCTAGTGTACTTGGTCACTAATTCTTCGTTGCCAGCCGAATACATGTTACCGTAAATATCTATCCAGATGCCATGCGCATTGAATGGAGTACGAATCCGTGTAATCACATTTCCTTCGAGATCCAGCATTGTCATTCCTGGTACTTGGTCAGTGACGAATGCGACATTTTCACTATCAATAAAAATATCCATGGGATGAAAGAAACCAGTCCATTCTGTGATATATATTCCGTTTGTGTCGAAGATTTGCACACGATTATTTTCACGATCACAAACATACACATGATCATCTGCTACCCATATTCCATGTGGAGTAATAAATTGCCCTGCATCACTACCCCAAGAACCCCATGTTTTAATGTGCATACCTCCCGAGGAAAAATGATGAATACATGAATTACCATAGCCATCAGCCACAAAAATATCACCATCACTGGATACAGCAATATCAGCAGGATGATTGAATGGTTTTTGTAGAGCAGGCTTGTCTCTATTACCTATCTTTAAGAGTATATTACCTTGCAGGTCATATTTCACGACCTGATGGGCATCCCTATCACAAACAAAAACTTCGTCATCAGGAGTTATGAACAACCCATGAGCGTCCATTAGTTGATCGTTTCCCCAAGAGTCTAAGCACTTGCCTCCACTTCCAAATATCAGCATAGGTGGATCTTGACGCTGATAAACATAGACATTACCTGACGAATCAGTAGCTACGTGCGATATATTTCCCCAAGACAATCCAGAAGAAAGCATCCCAAAAGGATGTTTAACCTCATAAACATACTCGCCTGTTCCTACAATAAATTTATGCAATATAACCTTTGCTACTTAAGAATAATAACTACTGTCAGTTTACAGATATCATTGTATCAGACACCTTCAATTTTGAACTCTATTTCAGATATATTCTTGTGTTTTAGTGCTCTAGGATTGTTGTCCACGTCTAGATCTTTTGAGAGAAACCCATTTCCGGTCTGATAGTTCACCAATTGGGTTGGATTAGGACTCGAGTTTATAATCAGAAATGTAGAACCAACACCATTTTGAATATATCTATCAAGAGAATGCCAAGTACCTCGCCTAAAAGAGTATCCTTGAGAGGAATCTATAAGGAAAGCACGCACATCTTCTGGTGATGGAATATCATAAAGGTCATCTGGATCAGTTGGGGCAGCGACACATACAATAGATGGCCCTCCACTCAATTGGACAAAACTCTGTGTAACTCCGAAATGTCGTTCAAGTTGATGAAATCTAACACCACTTTTCGGCTGCCAAATTACCTCCACTGTAGACTTACCATCATGAGCATATGAGGTTGGGGAAATAATACGATGATCAGGTGGCTTTTGAGTAGCATACCAAAGTTCACCAAAAGGTTTGAACTGTTCCTCCTGCATAGATTCAACTGTAAGCGAATAAACTTTAGTCATATAAACTTTGTCTTACCTCACTTATGAAATTATTCCTTAAAACTTATATCTTCCACAATTTTATAAATTCCTCCCGCATAATCAACTACATAAACCTCACCAAATTCGTCTTCTCCAAAAGAACTAATTTGTAGCTCACTCTCGATGATCAATGCCTCATCCCAATCGCCAGACATTGTCCTAGATATTGTCCAAATTGTACCGGAACAGAAGTCTCCATACACATAAGATCCTCTCATATGTAGAAGTGCTTCTCCTCGATATACATATCCGCCAGTCACCGAGCATGTACCATTGGAATGACGATATTCCGCTATTGGTGCTGAAAAAAGTCCTGATTCACACCCTAAGCGGTAACAGTGATTACCCTCCATATTACTCCAACCATAATTTTCGCCGCCCAAGCTGTCAGCCGGCTGGAAATTTATCTCCTCCCAATCATTCTGACCAACATCAGCGATATAAAGATCGCCAGTGATACGGTCAAAACTGAAGCGCCAAGGATTACGCAAACCATATGCCCATATCTCAGATAGTGCATCCTTATTCTCAACAAATGGATTGTCCGACGGCACAGTATAACCAACAGGACTTTCAATACTAACCCTAAGAATTGAGCCCAACCAAGTCGCTAAATTCTGTCCATTTTTATGAGGGTCACCTGCTAAACCACCATCTCCTAAGCCAACATAGAGATACCCATCTGGACCAAACGCAATCTGCCCACCATTGTGGTTGCGGTATGGTTGTGATTGTTCCAACACCTTACTTCCACTTTGGTGATTTGCACGATTAGCATCACTCGAAACGAAAAGCCTCATGACTACCGTATCACCATTGTTGTCCGAATAGTGAACAAAAAATTGACCGTTGTTAGAGTAGTCGGGGTCAAAAGCTAATCCGAGCAATCCTTGCTCTGAAGAACGACGAGAGATCTTATCGCTTAAATCTAAAAATGGCTTATCTAGAACATAACCACCCGTCACTATCCGAATGATACCACTTTGCTCCACGACGAACAGTCTGCCAGTACTATCACCAGCATGTGTAATATAGATTGGTTTCTGAAACCCATCAGCTAATAACTCCAGCGAATAACTGACAGACGGTGACTGCATAGATTTGCTAGGTATAGCTAAACTAGTGCGACTTCCAACATTATTATCTGCTTCGTCCAAATCCCTCATGGTCACACAAGAACTAAACAAACCCAATAAAACGGCAAAAAACACAAACCTTCTAATGTCAATTAGAACATATAACGTATCAATACAAAACCTATTTGCTTTCACAAAAATACTCATAAGAGGTCTGAACAAGTTATCACTTCACACAATGATTTCTTTATTCTTATAGCGTCTAGAAGCATCAATAATCGCAAAGGGAAGATAACATATTGTTGCAACTACTAGTGCAACTACTGGTAACCAGAAAAGATATCCTGGCCAAACGTCAAGAAAATCAGCAAGTGTGGGCACAACAGGTGCCTGCATCAAAAGCATGTAGTTCCCACCTGTAACCAGGTTGATAGGATAAACAACAAGCGCATATAGTATTGTAACCAGAACCGTCTTACGCAAGGAATTCCAGGTAGGCCTTACTTGCTCAATAATTAGCATCCAGAACACTGCCAAAACAACCATGCCGTGACTAGTGAAATACCAAAAATAGTGAAAGTGCGGAAAATTGTACCCTCGCAAGTCAGGAGTTAATATTGCTTGGACAGCTCCAGCAATACCCCAAAAGTAAAGTACCTCAAAAATACTGTACCTACGCTTAAGCAACATGTATATACTTAATATAGCTCCAACACTACATAGATGTAAAGGCAAGGCATGATTCACATGCCAGACACCCACCGCAAGAGCCCAGACATGCCAAGATATTTCGACTAGTATCATAAAGCTTGCAAGTCCAACTCTCAATCTATTCAATTTTTTTGTATCATTACAAACTTTTGAATACCATAACACTAATGCCAAGAATAAAAATACTCCAACCAAAGCATAAATGTGATACTCCGATAATATATAAAAAGCACTTTTTGAAGTGTTAGGCGCAAACAATTCTTTCAATGTTACCTCTCAAACTTTTGGATATGTTAACTGATCAATTTACATTTGAACCTAATTATACGTTGATGTGACTAAACATATAACATAAAACTAATATCTGTCGTTATATAACATAAACTAGTATACTCGCCACTATTGACAAGAGCGTGAAGCCTGATAAAATGAAGACACAATGAACACAACGTTATTTAGTCGTCGCGCTCGTAGCACATACATGACCAAGTGTCTGGCGAGCCGCGTTAACTAGTAACGCAAGCAATTATCAAGATATATCAACCGCCAGATTCAATCTGGCGGTTTTTTGTTATTAGGAGAACATCGTGATTAGAGCAGGTATTTTCGGAGCAACTGGATATGCTGGAGCAGAGTTGACAAAAATTCTATCTACTCATCCTGAAGTAGATATCATTTTTGCTGCTTCAAAAACACATGCTGGCAAGTATCTAAACAGTATACATCCACATGCACCAAACATTCTATTGCAAGATACTGATAAAGTGGACTTGCAAAAAGCGGATTTAGTATTCCTGTGCTTACCAAGCTCATCGGGCATGCATATAGCGGTTGATGCACTAAAAGAAGGAGTAAAAGTAATCGACCTAAGCGCAGATTTTCGACTTGATGATGCAGCTAAATACAAGAAATGGTATGGTGATACACATTTAGCTCCTGAGCTACTTTCAGATGCTGTCTATGGACTCAGTGAACCTAATCGATCTAAGTTGACAAATGCCAAACTAGTAGCTAATCCGGGATGCTATCCAACCAGTGTTCTACTACCTATATGGCCGATTGTTATTAACAGCATCTTCGATAACAGCCGCCCAATAATAGTTGACTCGAAATCCGGTGTATCAGGTGCAGGCAGATCTCCTAAGCAGCACCTACATTTTGTTGAGGTATCGGGGAACTTCCAACCATACAAAATAGGTAGAGTTCACCGTCATGTACCGGAAATGGAACAGCAATTAGCAAATTGGGACCCCAGCATACCGGAACTAATTTTTACACCTCACTTATTGCCTGTTCCACGGGGAATACTATCGACAATTTACTTGCCGATAAAACGAGGAAATAGAGAAGACAGTATTCGCACAGTGTTGAGCGAAACATATTGTGATGAGCCTTTTATTAAATTGCTACCTTCTAGTCAGAATGCCAGTCTGGCTCATGTATTGCACAGTAATATTTGTGTATTTGGAGTGAACTTGACTGGTGATACTCTAATTATCACTTCTGCTATTGACAATCTTGTCAAAGGAGCTGCTGGTCAAGCTGTCCAAAACATGAACATTATTTACGGAATCACTGAAACTTGTGGCCTAACATGATGGAATCCGCAAAATGAAAATACTAAAAATTGGTGGTGATCAAATTGCCGATAGCTCTTTTTTGAAACTACTAGCGTCAATTATAGCAAGTGATAATACCCCTACTGCTATTGTGCATGGCGGCGGTAATGACATTGCAGACCTACAGAAACGGCTAGCAATGAAAGTAGTACATGTCGAGGGCCTCAGGGTAACTGATCAGGCATCACTTGAAATAGCAGAAATGGTTCTGTCAGGCACAATCAACAAAAAACTGGTTTCTGGACTTATATCTGCTGGAATTGATGCAACAGGTATCAGTGGGATAGATCGAGGTTTATTTCGTTGCACCAAGAAGGCTCACCCTAATGTTGATTTAGGTCTGGTTGGAGAAATACACAACGTGAGGCCAAAAGTTGTGTACGACTTGGTTAACAATAACATCACACCTGTTATTTCTCCTATATCATTAGGCACCGACGGTAAACATTATAATGTTAATGCAGACGAAGCAGCTGCTGCTTTAGCTGTTGCAGTTAAAGCTGACAAACTATTCTTCGTGTCAAATGTACCCGGGATAATACATGACAACAATGTTATCCCTACTCTAAATCCCGCAACAGCTATTGAACTTATTGAGCAAAAAGTGATCAAGTCGGGGATGGTTCCTAAGATATTGTCAGCCATTCAGGCAGTCAAAGAGGGTGTGGATCAAGTTAGAATAGTGGACCGTGAAGGCCTATCAAAAGACACTGGCACCACCATGGTATCTAATACCCCAGAAAACAAATCGCCCAATACTCAAAAAGATGCTAACGATGTGGTAAATACTGAAGCCAAATTCATAGTCTCAACATATGCTCGACCATTGCCTGTTTTCACACACGGTAAGGGCTCCTATTTGTTTGATTCAGAAGGAGAAAGATATTTGGATTTCACGGCCGGCATAGCTGTAACTGCTTTGGGGCATTCAGATAAAGAATGGGTTGAAACAGTCTCTCGCCAAGCTGGTAAACTGACCCATGTAAGTAATTTATACCACACCGAACCACACGTAGCTCTGGCTCAACAATTAACAGAAAGTTCATTTGCTGATCGAGTCTATTTCTGCAATAGTGGAACTGAAGCCAATGAAGCTGCATTTAAATTTGCGCGGAAATGGGCCCGCACTAATCACCCCACCCTTACAAAAACAAGAATTGTGGCATTTAAAGGCAGTTTTCATGGGAGAACTACGGGGGCATTAGCAGCCACATCCAAATCGAAATATCGATCACCATTTGAGCCTCTGATGCCGGGAATAGACTTTGCCACGCTTAACGACATAGAGTCAGCACAGAAAGTAATTGCCAAAGATACTTGCGCAGTCATAGTAGAACCTATACAGGGAGAAGGAGGAGTAAACCCTGCCTCAAATGACTTCCTATCTGAACTCAGAGAACTCTGTAATAAGAACAACGTACTATTGATATTCGATGAGGTTCAATGTGGGCTAGCAAGAACTGGCACGCTCTGGGCATATCAAAAAAGCAACATTAAACCTGACATTATGACACTAGCGAAACCACTCGCTGGAGGCCTACCAATAGGCGCTACACTCGTTACTGAAGATGTTGCTCAAACAATTCATCCAGGAGACCATGGTAGTACATTTGCAGCTGGACCATTAGTGTGTAAAGCTGCACAAGTAGTTTTCAATCGAGTTTCTCAACCCGATTTTATTGCAAATGTAGCAAGCATTGGCAAATACCTAACCCAAAGATTGCTGCAATTAGAACCGCAGCAACTATTGGAAGTGCGTGGGTCAGGACTCTTAATTGGAGCTGAATTTTCATGTCCAGTTGATCCACTTATCCGGGCAGCATCTAAACAAGGCCTACTCCTAATCAGTGCAGGTGAAAATGTCCTACGCTTGTGCCCACCACTCATAGTCACCAGGGAACAAGTTGATGAAGCAATAGAAATCATTGGCAATTCAATTGAAAATATGGAAATTAATCAGGTCAGCTAAAATGGATATTAGACCTGCGTCAATGTCAGATATAAGAGGAATATATAAACTCGTGAACTTGCACGCAGAGCTCGGAGATGTACTGCCACGCACACAGACTCAGATTGAAGAATCCTTATCCGATTGGATAGTTGGAAGTCTAAATAACGAAATCGTTGCATGTGTATCACTATTGAGCTACAACAAAAATCTTGCGGAAGTGCGTTCATTAATAGTTTCTGACCAAATGCAGGGTATGGGATGGGGAGCCACACTCCTAGAAGCCATTATCGCAGAGGCTAAAAACAGAAAGATACCAAAAATATTTGCTCTAACGCGAGCAGAAGCATTTTTTGAGCGGGCTGGATTTTCGCCAAGTGATCGAAGCCATTTTCCAGAGAAAATATGGCGCGATTGTGATCAATGCCCAGTAAAAGATAACTGTGACGAAATAGCAGTAGAACTGAAACTAGAGAAAGCATCTCATCTACATCAAACACCAGAGCAGTCAGAGACTTTCGTGCTGCACCGAAAATAGAAAAACATGTGAAGGAGTACTATCCCAATGTCCAAACCTAACATAGATAAAGTAGTTTTAGCATACTCAGGAGGACTAGATACATCCGTAATAGTCCCCTGGCTCAAAGAAAACTATAACTGTGAAGTCATATGTTTCTGCGCTAACATCGGTCAAGGAGAAGAACTCGAAGGACTTACGGATAAAGCACTAAAAAGCGGCGCCAGCAAATGTATAGTGAAGGATTTGAGGGCTGAATTTGCACGCGACTTCATCTATCCTATGCTCCAATCAGGTGCAGTATATGAACGCCAATATCTTATGGGCACTTCAATAGCTAGACCTCTGATAGCAAGATGGCAAGTACTTATTGCTGAGGAAGAAAACGCAAATGCAGTTGCACATGGCGCAACTGGAAAAGGTAATGATCAAGTACGATTCGAGCTAACATACAAAGCTTTAAACCCCAGCCTGCATGTAATATCACCCTGGCGCGAATGGGATATTCGGTCACGAGAAGACGCCATCAAGTATGCTGCTCAACACAATGTTCCAGTGGAAGCAACAACAAAATCCATCTATAGTCGTGATCGCAATCTCTGGCATGTCTCGCATGAGGGCGGTCCGCTTGAAGACCCTGCTACTCAAGCAGAAGAAGATATGTTTTTATGGACCGTATCACCGAGAAATGCTCCTGATACTCCTGAAATAGTTGAAATATCATTTGAATCTGGAGAACCAACAGCTGTGAATGGTGCCGAATTAAATCCTGATGCACTAATAGAAACACTAAATACAATTGGCGCTAAACACAGTATCGGACGAATTGACATGGTTGAAAATAGACTAGTCGGAATGAAATCTCGCGGAGTATATGAAACTCCAGGCGGAACTATTCTTTACGCAGCGCATCGCGAATTAGAATCACTTTGTCTCGACCGAGATACAGCCCATTTCAAAGAACAAGTAGCTCATAAATATGCGGAAATGGTGTATTTTGGACAGTGGTATCACAATCTACGCGAATCACTCCAGAAGTTCATCGAAGCTACACAGGATCCAGTAACAGGTTGGGTTAAGCTTAGTCTATACAAGGGAAGTATTACCCCAATAGGAAGGGCAAGCGTTAACAGTCTTTATCGGGAGGATTTTGCCACCTTTGGTCAAGAGGATGTGTATGACCAAAAAGATGCATTGGGCTTTATAAATTTGTTTGGGCTACCTATGAAAGTAAAAGCTATGATAGACAAAGGTAGAGATAAAGAGAACGAGCTAGACGCCCCCGATTATAGTAAGTTTAAGCGGGACTGAACAAGATGACAATTAAATTAGACGCCGACGGCACAGTCACCAATCCAGAAGGATTCCAAGTTGGTACCGCAACCTGCGGATTAAAGTCTTCAGGAAATCCGGACTTAATGCTGCTGCATTCAAAACAAAGTTGCACTGCAGCTGGCATGTTTACTACCAACCAAGTAGTTGGCGCTCCCGTTACACTCAACCGCGAGACTCTGAAATCCAACACAAAAAATATGCGAGCTATAGTAGCTAATTCTGGTATAGCAAATGCTTGTACCGGCAACCATGGATTAAATAATGCTATAGAAATGCAAAACATAGCTAGCAAATCATTGCAATGTAAACCAAACGAAGTATTGGTTCTTTCCACAGGAGTAATAGGCGTCCAATTACCAATGGAAAAGATTGACAAAGGTATTAGAAAGGCGTCTTCAAACCTATCTATCAATGGTGGTTACAATGGAGCCGAAGCAATTATGACCACAGATACAAATCCTAAGCACTGCGCAGTGGAAATCAATCTTCCATCTGGTACAGTTAATATAGGAGGAATAGCAAAAGGCGCGGGCATGGTACATCCAAACATGGCTACAATGTTGGCCTGCATAACTACAGATGCTCTAGTACCAGCATCGATTCTGCGCAGTACCCTCAAAACAGCAGTCAACAACAGTTTCAACAAAATATCTATTGACGGAGACACTAGCACAAGCGACTCAGTACTGATACTGGCAAATGGACTAAGTGGAATTTCTTGCGCACAAGGAGATTCTAGAAAAGCCTTTACCGATGCTCTTATAAGTCTATCTACCGATTTAGCTAAACAAATAGTGAGAGATGGAGAAGGAGTAAATAAATTTGTTACTGTACATGTCAGTGGTGCACCAAGCATAAAGGAAGCACATATAGTTGCAAATAGCATTGCAACCTCCCCACTGGTAAAAACCGCCTTCGCAGGGGGTGATCCAAACTGGGGACGAATTATAGTTGCGGCTGGTAAATCAGGCGTAAGATTTGACTCAAGTAAAACTCAACTATGGATTGGAAGCAAAATAGAAGACGAATTACAATTAGTTGAGCAAGCTACACCTTGTGACTATGATGAAAGTATTGCACAACATATATTCTCACAACCTGAATTCTATATACATCTAGATTTAGGAAATGGAAAGTCTGAAATATCAGTTTGGACTGGCGATCTTACAGAAGAATACGTCAGAATAAATTCTGACTATAGAACATAACGGAGTATAGCCATGCAATTATGGGGCGGCCGCTTCAACAAATCTACGGACAAATTGGTGCAAATGTTTAATGCTAGTTTAGAATTCGACAGACGATTGTACCAAGAAGATATCACAGCTAGTTGCACCTGGACAAAGGGTCTAGAACGAGCTGGAATACTCACAAACTCCGAAGCTAAAACGATTCTGAATGGCTTGGCAAAAGTACGTTCAGAATTTGCTGAAAACAAATTTATATTCCATGAAAATGATGAGGATATCCATACAGCAGTTGAACGCAGATTAACTGAAATAATTGGTGCGGTTGCTGGAAAATTACATACAGGTCGAAGTAGAAACGACCAAGTAGCTACAGATTTTCGATTATGGACAATGCACACATGCTCCAAACTTATAGATCACATAATCAAACTACAAAGTGCATTAATTGAGAGTGCTACAAACAACCTAAACACTCCTATGCCAGGTTATACACATCTGCAACCCGCACAACCTATTACTTGGGGCCTTTGGTCTTTATCACATTTCTGGCCACTGCAAAGAGATATACAACGCCTTTCTCAAGTACAAGATAGAGCATCGTCACTACCTCTTGGCAGCGCAGCATTAGCTGGCACATCGTTCGCGATTGATAGAGCCGAACTAGCTGCTGATCTTGGATTCAATTCCATTTCAGAAAACAGTTTAGATGCTGTATCTGATCGCGATTTCGCAGCCGAATTTCTGTTCTCGACAGCTATGATAGGTGTCCATCTTAGTCGTCTGTCAGAGCAGTTAATCCTATTTTCTAGTTCAGAGTTTGGATTTGTATCCCTTGACGATGCATATACCACAGGTAGCAGTCTGTTACCACAAAAGAAAAATCCCGACACCCTAGAATTAACACGCGGAAAGTCTGGACGCCTAGTCGGAAATCTAACCGGCTTTCTAACTACTCTTAAAGGATTACCATCTGCATACGACAAAGACTTGCAGGAGGACAAAGAATACTTATTTAATTCTACTGATACTTTGATTCTGGCACTACCTGTAATGTCAGGCGTAATATCGACCCTAAATATCAATATCGACAAAATGTCAGATAGTATTTCACCAACACTATCAGCTACTGATATGGCCGACTATTTAGTGCATAAGGGTATACCTTTTCGTGAAGCGCATGGAATTGTTGGTGAACTAGTATTGCTAGCAGAAAAACAGGGACAAGATTTAACCGCACTTTCGTTGGATGAAATGCAATCTATAAGCCAACATTTTACAGAAGATGTAATGGAAACATTTGATATTCAGAAAGCTCTTGAAAGACGAGCGGTAATTGGTGGAACATCCTCTAAGTCTCTAGATATACAACTGCAATCTGCAAAAGATTCGCTGGCAAACTTTAATGCATGATAATATACGGATAACTTCACATTACAATCTTATTAGGTGCACATCATAACGTGATACATATAATTCTATATTTGTCACATGAGTAAAAACATAAGAACACTACTTAAAGCCCTACTCCCTGTAATTTACCTGCCAATAGCACTATGTATAACATGGCCGGGCATGACCGCATTGAGTGATCATGTATTAGGTAGAATGGGAGGAGACAACTACGAGCATGTATGGTATTTGTGGTGGTTAGGGACCACATTGTTTGATAACACCATCGGAAACCCAGCTAATATTACAGTACTCAATTACCCTCACGGAATAGAGTCCCCACTCAACTTAACTCATACTCCTGCACTCTTGTTGCCCGCTGTAATAGGATGGTTCACTAACCCAGTGATAGCATACAATATTGCTATATGCATAATACCAGCGATAAACGGGCTTGGAATGTATTTGTTAGCCAAGGAGTTGACTAGTAACCACTGGGCTGCATTTGTCGGTGGCCTCCTATTCGGATTTTCACCATACGTTTTCGGACACATGCAAGCTGGGCACATCAGTCAAATTAATATGCTAGGATTCCCACTCTTTGCTCTGTTTTTGATTCGATTATTGAATACCAATACATGGAAGTATGCAGCTTTAACAGGAATAGCTGGGTTCTTGTCTGTAGCACATCCAACACATTTGCCATATTTTGTATTACCAACAACTGCAGTAATTGTTTGGTCCAAACGACATAATCTTACAAATAGATTAATGATCATTCGTTTCAGCACAGCAGCAATTCTAGGAACTATACTCTTGCTACCCTTCTACTTCCCTCTGATAAATCTTGTAAAGTCAGAACAAACAGGTAACAGTAACCTTATAAATTACGGCGACAGCGTAGGAAAATCAATGGATCTAGCATCATTTGTAACACCACCGTTTGGGAACCCATTCCTGCCAAACAATCTGGACTCGTTCGCACTTGACGTAGTGAACACGTCTGATGAGACACATGGATATATAGGATTTATATCCATGGTACTTGTATTTTGGGCATTGAAATCAAATCAAAGGTCTATATCAACCTGGACAACTCTAGCAGTCATTACTATGGTCTTATCATTGGGGCCCGTCCTAAAATTAGCTGGGGAAATTGTTACGATAAATATAGACAACGTAAATCACCCATTACAATTACCCTACGCCCTTCTGGCTCAGATTCCAGTACTGGAATGGAGCCGGACGCCAGCACGATTCGCTGCCACTACACATTTCGCTATTGCGATAATCGCATCATATGGTGTTATTACAATTCTACAAACTAACAAACAATCACGTTGGTGGAGATTCGTTCTGATTTCATCAATATCAATACTAACCCTTTCCGAACGCATAATTCAATGGCCATTCCCAACTTCCAATACGTGGAATACTGCCGCTATCCACCAACTACAGTCTACAAGTGTACCAAGTACTGTGCTGAACCTACCAGCAAGCTTCACAACAAATAATATAGCCCTATACAGCCAAACTATCCACAAACTTCCAATTATTGGGGGGAAAATATTTCGCAGTTCAGACGAATACCAAACTACTCTGAAATTCTTTAATGCCTTACTACAAGTCAACCCCGACACAAACATCACACCATCACCAACTGAGCAAGAGATATTCTACGTCATAGATGCATACAACATCAAGAATATAGCTCATCAACATTGGGCTGAAAATTACAATCCACTCCAAAACCACTATTTTACGGATTTATTTGGTAAACCCAATGCCACTTCTATAATTGATAGTTTATACACAATACCTCCACATCCATCTAAGTCGCCAAAAGTCATAATTACACTCGAACCTGACAGCTGGCATCAATCTGAAATTTGGAATAACAGTCCTACTCGATGGTTCACAGATACTGCGAACATATACGTATATAGTGCCTATGCGCAATCTGGTAAGTTTGAATTTGGTGTAATACCCGGTCAGCAATTGCACCATATAGACCTTTCTGTCAATAGCAAACTAGTGACCACCCTAATAGTCGGAGATACTGCTACCTACTCAACTCCAACAATTTATTTGGAGCCTGGGATCACCACAATAAAACTAAACGACAGATATGGACCTGAAACCATTTATGGTGACCTACGCTGTATAGGTGCAAACCCCTTTGCAGGTAATCTCCAAATTGATTTGGAATGCGATCGACATATGAAAGGTGAACGTACAGTCAGTATTGGTATGCAAAATATACATTGGAGTTCTGATGCACTAGAAAAACCGATGCTTACAAATTTTGGAGACCAAATAGGTCTAACTAACGCAAGAACACCTGAAACAATCACCACCGGAGACGAATTGATAATACCGCTGAACTTTCAGAGCTTAGATAATATTGTCGATGATATGGTTATATTCGTACACATATTGAATACTGACAAATCCTTGGATTCAGAAAATGCCGTTCTTATATCTCAATGGGATGGATGGCCACTCCAAGGACAGTTCCGAACATCTAGATGGCAGACCGGAGAACAACTTGGCTTTAACATTACAATACCTATACCAAAAGACAGTCCACAGGGCAATTACCTAATTCATTTGGGATGGTATAAAACTGACTCGCAAGTACGATTACCTGTCACATCGACAATATATGAAACACGTGACAATATTATCAAACTAGGTTCTTTCGAGTTGATAGATAAATAAAATATTCTTTTCAATTCACTACTAATACGGTACTATTCATTGATAATAGTTACATGCTATAAAATAGCAACAGACGATCATTAGGAGATCATTCATATGGATTTCAGTCTTTCCGAAGAGCATCAAGCTGTTCAAAAGCTAGCGCGGGATTTCGCTGAAAAAGAAGTGGCGCCTATCATTAAAGAGGCAGATAGAAAACAGGAAATGCCGTCCTTTATTTTGCCCCGATTAGGCGAACTAGGATTACTTGGCCTGTGTATTCCCGTAAAATATGGCGGACAAGGAATGGACTACATCACTCTTGGGCTAGTGTGTGAAGAGCTTGATTATGTAGATATAGCCCTGCGCACTGCCCTTTCAGTTCATTTAGGTCTCAATTCTCTAGGACTATTACAATGGGGTACAGAGGAACAAAAACAACGCTATTTAGTGCCACAGGCGATGGGTGAGAAGTTCGGTATGTTTGGACTAACTGAACCTGGTGCTGGCTCGGATGCAGCCAATATGAGCAGCACTGCTAGACTAGATGGTGATAGTTATGTAATAAATGGTGAAAAGACATGGATCTCTTTAGCTAGTCAGGCACATCACATACTTTGGTTTGCCAAAACCGAAACGGACGCAGGTAATGTGGGTATTTCAGCATTTATAATTGAAACTGATAGACCAGGTGTCACTAAAGATGATATTCACGGAAAACTGGGATCACGCGCAGGTAGCACTGGTTGGGTAAACTGCCAAGACGTACGTATTCCAGTTAGTAACAGACTAGGAGAAGAAGGTGAAGGCTTTAAGATAGCAATGAGCTGCCTTGACAATGGACGTTACACTGTTGGGTCAGGATGCGTGGGAGTCATGAGAGCATCACTAGATGCCAGCACAAAGTATGCAAATGAAAGGCGTGCTTTCGGCGCTGAAATTGGCAAGCTTCAACTTGTACAGCAAAAAATTGCAAGGATGACTGCCGACTATGAAATAGGTCGCATGATGTACCTCAAAGTAGGATGGCTCAAAAACAGAGGTATACGTAACACTAGGGAAACATCATTATTGAAATGGTTTGCTACCGAAGCTGCATTTAAGAATGCAAATGAAGCTATCCAAATCCATGGAGCTTATGGCTATTCAGATGAATATAATGTGGAAAGATTTATGCGCAATGTAAGAGTTACAACAATATACGAAGGCACAAGCGAAGTGCAACAATTAATACAGGCAGGATATGCATTAGGATATCGAAAAGATGGTGAACTACGTTGCGAACTACCCCATTACGATGAAGATGAATGGCAAAAGTCTAACTAACACAGGCAAAACAAATTTTCCCAACAAATCTGTAAGCTACAAATGAGGATGGATATTTGAAATGAGTCTAAATGGTTCGGGCCCAAATGGAAGCAAACCAATACAACTAAATGTGCTTGGCAATCCAATTGAAGAATGCTCAATCGATCCAGTGACCGGATTTTTTCGTAATGGAGACTGTAGCACAAGCCCTGATGATATTGGTTCACACACAGTTTGCGCACAAGTTACACGCGAGTTTCTCGAGTTTAGCAAAGCCACCGGCAATGACTTGTCAACACCTAATCCACAGTTCGGATTCCCAGGACTACAACCGGGAGATTTCTGGTGCGTATGTGCACCGCGCTGGAAAGAAGCACTTGAAGCCAATTGTGCATGTCCAGTCAGATTAGAGGCTACCCACATAGGTGCGCTAAATTTTGTAGATTTATCAGAACTCCAACGACATGCTATAAAAGATTAAGCTGCCGAGACACAAAGCTCATATATTGGTATAGTCAAGGTATTGATGCTAGAATATAGTAACTGACTAGATAAGGGAAAACAGCAGCGCAAACAATAATATCAAATGTCATCTAAAGAAACTAAAATAACGCATATTTTCTTAAAAACAGCACACGGTGCTCCCATGGAGCCAGTGGAGAGCGCAACTGCTATAACCGGTGAAGGTTTGCAAAACGATGTCAGTAGAGGTAGGACACGTAGGCAGGTTTTAATTGTTGATGCCCATACAATTAATGAGTTTGGTTTATCCCCAGGCACATTACGAGAAAATATAATACTGGAGGGTCAAAGTCTTTCCGGGGCTCAACGCGGCACTGTAATCAATTTGGGTAACGCCAAGCTAGAAGTCACCTTGGACTGCGCGCCCTGCGACTATCTAGATGACATTAAAGCTGGTCTTCAGGATGATATAGAAGGCAAAAGAGGAACACTTTGCCGGGTACTAGATGGTGGTGTAATAACAATTGGAGATAGAGCAATCATATCTGAATGAAACTGTAAAACTCTGGACGATCCTAAAAATCTTCGCAAATATTCATGTCAGACTGATTCTTACACTAAAAATATACTGTATAAATTACATTACTATATGTTCTTAACTACTGTTAAAACTCTGAACATGTACGTTTGCTTCAATACTATTCTCTGCAAGAGCTGCAGACAGAATAGCTGCAGCTTCCTCGGTGTTAGACCATTGTCCAACAGCCTTGACTTCAATCCAATAATAAGCTGACAACTCGATTGCACTTTCTCCAAACCTATTGAAAATTACTCTAGGAGCTGGATCATGCATAATAATACCTGGCAAACTGACTAAAGCATTTCTTACAATCATCTCTGTAGCAGCCACGTCCGATCCATAAGCAACACTAATATTCATTTCTATACAACATCTATCAACACGATTAAAGTTCCGAACTGGCTTCGAGTAAACAATTGTATTAGGTATTAGAACAATAACTCCATCATAGGTCTGTACTTCAGTTGCACGGAGATTAATATTGGTTACCACACCAGTGTATCCGCCAACTTCAACTGTATCACCTATATCAAAAGGCTGCTGAAGTAGCAACAACACACCAGCAACAAGATTTTTTGACACATCCTGCAAGGCAAACCCAAGTGTAAAACCTATAATTCCAAGACCGGCAACAAAAGCGGTTAAATCGAATCCCACTTGTTGCAAAGCAATTATGGTGCCTGTTATCACAATTGTTAATTTTGTTGCTCTCACTAACAATAATGACAGCTCAGGGTCTACTTTACGATATTTTAAAGCTCTACTAGTTGCTCTCGCAGCCATTGCCGATGCATAGAGTGTTACCACAAAAAACACCATGCTTGATAGTAGTCTAGGAAGCATACGTGTAAAATTTTCTATAAAAGGTGCAGAAGATGAAACTATTACGTCCATAATTCTCCTAAAACCATTTACTTGCCATCAGTTGAAAACAAGTCCAATCCACATCATTACACTCATATTAAATTGCTAACAACTCTATACAAAAACTCAAACATGTGACGATTGTAACATAGTGAAGCCATCATAGTTTACAATAATAACTAATGTGAACATATTCGTCAATTTAGGAACGAATATTCTACTCTACTTGACATAGAAGACCCTAATGGTATAATTCTTTTCGTAGCAATAAACAAAATACTATAACGATTAAAAAGTCATTCCACACTACAAAGATGGTGTGGATTTTGTCTGTTTAGTGTTGCTGCAATCAAAAAGGTGCTGGTATACCCTCTGTAGCATGGCACCAGGGAACCTATTTTGTATCCAGTAATATCGATATCATAGTTGTAGAAACGTACAATCCACAATCACATATTATTAGGAGGCTCATCACTTGGAAGCCAAAGGTCTCAAATCACTAAGAGTACGCCTAGCATCACCTGAACAAATCCTATCTTGGTCATTCGGTGAAGTTACCAAGCCCGAAACTATCAACTATAGACGCCTGCGTCCCGAAAAGGATGGTCTTTTCTGTGAGGCCGTATTCGGACCAACAAGAGATTGGCAGTGCTACTGCGGAAAATACAAAAATATCAGATACCGAGGCATTGTCTGCGACAAATGTGGAGTGGAAGTCACTAGATCATCTGTACGCCGTGAACGGATGGGGCATATAACACTCGCTGCGCCCGTTGCACATGTTTGGTATGCCAGAAGAGTACCTTCATATATGGGACTTCTATTGGACGTGTCTAGAAAAGATTTAGATAGAGTTCTATATTTCGCTCAATATGTCGTTACATATGTAGACGAAGATGCTAGAGAAAAAGCTATTACCCGTCTCGAAGAAGACGATGAAAACGTCGAAGACGAAGAAAAACAACAACTAGCAGAAGTAAAGGCAAAAATTTCTGCTGCTAAACAATATCGTGATACTAAAATAGAAAAACTGGAATCACGTATAGACAAGATCAACACAAGCTACGAGAATAGCCTTGGTAAAAAACTAGAGCCATTGATGCGAGAAGCGCAGGACTTACAACAGACAATCGATGACGAACGTGGCAATCCAGCTAAGTTAGCGTTAAGGTTGAGAACTGCTAGTACCACAATAGTAGCAAGAGGTGAAAAAATCCAATCTAGCCACTTGACTACACTAAATGACGCTGTCCAGAACCGTCTTCAAGCAATTGAAAACAAAATGAAAGAGGCACGTGACAACAAGCTAGCAGACGTATTAATGGACATAGAAACTACTAAAGCAGAAACAGAAGAGGAACTTTTACGACAAGAGACTGAATTAGAAGATTTGATTGAAAATCAGCAACAACGGATTGCTGAGGATCGCGATAAACTTAGCAATCTTCAGCCAATGATGTTCTTGTCAGAGGCACAGTATCGGGACTTAAAGCAAAAATGGGGTCAAGTATTTCGTGCAGGTATGGGCGCCGAAGCACTTTATGAAATCCTTTGCGATATGAATTTAGATGAATTACTGGAAGAACTTTGGGTAGAAATACGTACTACTAAGAGTCAACAACGTAAGAAGAAAGCTACCAAGAGACTCAAAGTTGTGGACGCAATGCGTAATTCGAATAACAGACCTGAATGGATGATACTTACAGAGCTACCTGTTATACCACCTGACCTTCGCCCAATGGTGCAACTTGACGGAGGACGGTTCGCTACATCTGATCTTAATGATCTATATCGCAGAGTAATCAATCGAAACAACCGGTTAAAAAGACTGCTGGATTTGCATGCTCCTGACGTAATCATTAGAAATGAGAAACGTATGCTACAAGAAGCAGTAGACTCCCTGATTGACAATGCACAGAGAGGTAAAGCTCTTAGTAGACGAGGTCGTCGCGAGCTAAAATCTCTCAGTGACATGCTTAAAGGTAAAAAGGGTCGTTTCAGACGCAATTTACTAGGTAAAAGAGTTGACTACTCAGGTAGATCTGTAATTGTAGTCGGTCCTAAACTAAAATTAAATCAATGTGGCCTACCTAAAGTGATGGCCCTAGAACTCTACAAACCGTTTGTTATGGCAAAACTTGTAGAATATCAACATGCTAGTAATGTGAAGAGTGCAAAACGCATAATAGAGCTAGGCAAACCAGAGGTATGGGAAGTTCTAGAGGAAGTCATCCAAAATCGGCCAGTGCTACTCAACCGCGCACCCACTCTGCATAGATTGGGTATACAAGCATTTGAGCCTGTATTAGTAGAAGGTAAAGCAATACAGATCCATCCTCTAGTATGCTCAGCATTTAATGCTGATTTTGACGGAGA
>DDZT01000053.1:0-16897 GCA_002346435.1 Anaerolineales bacterium UBA3001 | reverse complement strand
CGGAGACCAAATGGCAGTGCATGTGCCACTTTCACCAAGAGCGGTTGAAGAAGCATATGATCTTATGCTGGCGTCACGAAATTTACTAAAACCTGCAGATGGTGAACCAATAGTAGGACCCTCCAAAGACATGGTATTAGGCGTATATTATATGACCATGGAAAGAGATGGCAAAAAGGGAGAAGGAAGAGTTTTTGCTAATATTGATGAAGTTGAGCTTGCTCATTCACTCGGTCAGCTTGATCTGCATGCAAAAATCAAGTTGTCAACTGAAACACACTTTGATGATGAGAACACCCGTTACGAAAACGAAGATGCTCAGCGACGACTAGTAGACACCACAGTGGGTAGAGCTTTATTCAATCGCATATTACCTAGCAAAATGCAGTACGTAAATATGTTGCTTGACAAAAACACTTTACAAGATCTAGTAAGTCGATGCTATGCTATTATAGGACAAGACCAAACCACCGAAGTAGTAGACCAAATAAAAAATCTCGGCTTTCAGTATGCAACTAAATCCGGCACAACCATTGCTGTTGCAGACATAACTGTTCCAAAAGCAAAAGCTACAATTGTTGGTCAAACCGAAGAAGAAGTAGCTAAGTTAGAAAAACAGTACCAACGTGGCTTGCTTACCGAACAAGAGCAAACCGATCGCACCATCCAATTGTGGCAAACTGCACGTAAAGATTTAGAAGAGGAAGTAAAAAATGGGCTTGACCCAGATGGCAATCTCCGAGTAATGGCAATGTCTGGAGCTACAAAAGGTGGATTCACACCAATAGCACAACTTGCTGGAATGAGAGGTCTAATGGCTGATCCAGCTGGTAGGATCATTCCTCTGCCAATCCGATCTAATTTCCGAGAAGGTCTAAGAGCACTTGAGTATTTCATATCTACTCATGGTGCCCGCAAAGGTCTAGCAGATACAGCCCTGAGAACCGCTGATGCTGGATATTTGACGCGAAGACTATGTGACGTTGCTCAGGATGTAATCATCAATGATACTGACTGTAAAACGGATGACGGGCTTTGGATTAGAAGGAAAGATGATGTGGCAGGCCAAAATTTCTCTGAACGAATACAAGGAAGACTAGCCGCAGCTAATATAGTTCACCCTAGCACAGGAGAAGTAATAGCAGCCAGAAATGAAGAGATCTCTGATGAAATAGCGCTCATCATACAGGAGTTGACTATTGATGAAATATTCGTGCGTTCACCTCTAAATTGTCACTTGGATCGAGGTATATGTGCTATGTGTTATGGTCGCGATCTCGGTCGTGGGGAACTAGTAGCTATAGGAACAGCGGTGGGTATTATTTCTGCTCAATCCATTGGAGAACCGGGCACCCAGCTAACACTTCGAACTTTCCATACAGGCGGAGTAGCACATGGTGGAGATATCACAAGTGGTCTACCAAGAGTAGAGGAAATCTTTGAGGCTAGGAAAAAACCCAAGGGTGAAGCAGTAGTTACTGAAATTGATGGAAAATGTGAAGTTATTCGAAATGATGATGGTAAAGTGTCCATTCGCATCATCAATAGTCAGCTATTAACAGATGAATATAATGTGCCCAAAGGCTGGGCGATAAAAGTAGAAGACGCCGATGAAATCAATGCGGGAGCGGTAATAGCTACACGAGGTTCAAACTCGACAACAGCTGAAAATGAAGGTAGAGTCCATCGCAATGATAGATCCATACTAGTATCTCGAGACCACTATGAAGAAGAAACCTATGATCTGCCAACTAATGCCCGCATATTAGTAGTAGAAGGGCAAAAAGTTCGCGCTGGGGACAGCCTTACCGAAGGCTCGCAAAATCCTCACCGTATTCTTCGAATATTGGGCAGAGAAGCCTGCGAACTTTATTTGCTAACAGAAGTACAGCAAGTATATAGATCGCAAGGACAAAATATTCATGACAAGCACTTCGAAGTCATCATACGGAAAATGCTTTTACGAACCCAGGTAGTTCGTGCTGGGGATAGTGAACTGCTACCAGGTGATTATGTAGACAGGTATTCTCTACAGGAAATTAATGAGCAGTTAGGAGCAGAGGACAAAGAAACAGCGGCAGGGGTGCCAATGCTACTTGGTATTACCAAGGCTTCTTTAGCTACTGACTCATTCCTATCAGCATCATCCTTTCAACATACTATACGTGTACTTGCAGGAGCAGCAATTGAATCCAAAATAGATCCTCTCACAGGGCTCAAAGAAAACGTAATAATTGGAAAACTTATACCTGCAGGAACAGGATATGAAACCCATCAGCATATACCAGAGGCAATAGAAGATACAGGTGTACTAGAAGATAATCTTGAAAATATTATCTTAAGCGATGCTGATTTTGATGTAGAAGAAACACCAACCTAGATATTCCCTAGGTCAAATATAATGCTATCAATATATTCACAGATAGTGCTTTGAATCGCTACGTCAGTACTATATGTGAATATATTTAGTTTAATTGTCAGGTATAATCCCTGCGGAGCAGCTCTGTGTCTTTTATTAAATTAGGACTAAAACCAACCCTAGCCACTAGATTACTCAATCTAGGGTATATTCGTCCTGCCCCAGCCCATAACAAAATTATACCGGCCATTCTAGACGGTGCCAGCCTATTAATTGGAAGCCCAGCAGGAACCGGATTCGCAGAATCGGCCATGATTTCGATCATTAACCAATCTGTAACACAAGTAAAATCTAACCAGGCACACATAATATTGTCGGCAAGCGAAGACCATAAACGTATTTATGAACAACAGTTGCAATTATTGATAGGCAACAATATTCAAATAGAATTAATTACGAACCTCGAAAGATTTGCTCCACCTGCAACACAGGCAAGCATATGGATAAGTACACCTCAAGAATTTCACGATTACTTACAGCGTTCTACAACAAACAGAGAGACATCATACACACTACTACTAAATGAAACTGATGAAATGATTGCCCGAGGCGCTAAACCTGAATTACTTGCATTGAACAAATACATCTCAAAACAATGTCAAATTATCATTTGCGCCACTAAAATAACCAAATCAATAAAAACAATTAGCAGAACTTTGCAACACAAACCTAAATGGCATAGATTAGGTCCGAACAATCAAAATCCTGAAAATACAGCCCATCAAGCATGGCCAGTACCTAAAACTCTTAAATCGCAATTATTACTAAAACTTTCCGGCAAACTACATAATACCAAAGCCATAATCCTAGTTCGTGATGAGAAATTTGCCACAAAACTAGCAAGACGATTGCGAACGAGAAAAGTAAAAGCAGTTGCAGCAAGATCTATTGATAAATTGGATGCTTTTCGTCGCTTCGAATCAAATGACATAAAACTGCTAATACTGACAGGAAGACTGAACACAAATATTCCACTTGAAGGTGTCACTCATATAATTCACTACGATCTACCTGATAAACCACAAGGGTATTTAGACATAATACAAAAGATACCTGGCGCAATACATATGTCTATAATTACACCTAGAGATGAGGAAAGTATAATTGAGATTGAGGACGTACTGAAACGACCTTTGTCACGCAATTCTCTTACTAATTTTGACTATAAAGAGAACATTGACAAATCACCACATAAAAAAACTACGAAAAAGAAACAAAGGCGGAGAAGACGTAGACGCAAACAACAAACTAAGACTGAGTGGGATCCTGAGGTACCACGAACTTGGGGAGACCGAAATGCAATGCGAACCAATCCCGATAAAACTCCATTGGAAGAATGGTCACCTAGCCCACTACCCGCAATTTGGTCAGACAAGACTCAGTATAAACGTGACAAGACGGTAGCTCACAAAAAACGATCAGTTGGTAGGTACAAGCAACGTAGAAGAAATCGTAACGGAAATAAGCTCTCCCGTTCTAAAAAGCAGTAATAATACTTTTGATTCATCGGCAGGAATTAAGAGCCACACATAGTCCGTTGGCACAAATATCTAGAAGGGGTAGATAGTATGGAAATAGGCCATATCCAACCAATAGATATAGACGAAGAGATGCAAGCATCATATCTTTCCTATGCAATGAGCGTCATAATCGCTAGAGCTATACCTGATGCTCGTGACGGACTTAAGCCAGTACATAGACGTATATTGTATGCAATGCATGACATGGGTATCAATCCACAATCTGGCCACAAAAAGTCAGCCAGGATTGTAGGTGAAGTTCTCGGTAAATATCATCCACATGGAGACCAAACTGTATATGATGCAATGGCTCGTATGACCCAAAACTTCTCTATGCGTTCAATGCTTTTGGATGGACAAGGTAACTTTGGTTCTATGGATGGTGACACTCCAGCTGCTATGCGTTATACAGAGGCACGACTACACACTATAGCCACACAGCTTCTCACTGATATCGAAAAAAATACTGTTAATTTCATTGACAATTTTGACGATACATTACAAGAACCGACTGTTTTGCCCGCAGGATTTCCCAATTTGATGGTTAACGGAAGCACAGGTATAGCTGTAGGCATGTCCACATCAATTCCACCACACAACCTATCTGAAGTATGTGGTGCATTAGAACTGATGCTAGAAAATTGGGCAAACTTAGATAAGATACAGGTGCAAGACCTTATGCAACACATAAAAGGTCCTGATTTTCCAACTGGCGGACTAGTTATAACATATGCTGAAGAGGATGGTTTAGCAAGTGCATATGGTTCAGGTAGAGGAAAGATTACGGTAAGGGCCCGTATTCATGTCGAGGAATTAACTCGCGGACGTCAACGCTTAATTGTTACAGAATTACCTTATCAAACCAACAAAGCATCACTCATAAGTCGCATTGCTAGTCTTGCACGTGAAAATCGTATAACTGGAATCACCGATCTAAGAGATGAGTCTGATCGACAAGGTATGCGAATAGTTATCGATCTAAGTAAATCCGCAGACTCTGAAACGATATTGGAACAGTTGTTCAAACTCACTCCCCTGCAAACAACTTTCAGCATCATATTGTTAGCTCTTGTCAATGGTGAGCCCAGACTTTTAACTCTAAAACAAATGTTGCGTGTGTTCCTAGAACACCGAATAGAAGTGGTGCGGAGACGATCTCAATTTGACCTTAAAAAAGCAAAGGATCGAGCACATATCGTATCTGGTTTACTAACCGCGCTTGATAATATAGATTCGGTCATATTACTAATACGCAATTCAAAAGATGTACCTGCTGCCCGCAAAGCACTTATAGACCGACATGAACTTAGCAGCACTCAAGCTAATGCCATACTTGACATGCCTCTCAGGCAATTAGCGCAGCTACAGCGAAACAAGCTAAAAGATGAGTATAAAGATCTAACAAACAGTATTGAAACACTGCAATCTCTATTACGATCACAAACAAAAGTACGTGAAACGGTAGTTTCAGACCTAAGAAAAGTCAGCGCTAAGTACTCAGACAATCGACGTACCCATATAATAAATTCTGATGATAGTCAAAAGAAAACTAGTGCCAACATCATTGTACCTAATGAAGACTCGTGGATCATACTAACGCAATCAGGAACCTTAGCCCGAATCAATAATACACGACGACCCTCCCTAACTGGTTGCACTCCGCTCTCAATTTTACGAGCCAATACACGTGACACCCTATATTTAATTACGAATGATGGCATGGCTTCTGCAATAACTGTAGGCTCCATTCCAATAGCTATCAATCCCAAATCGGGTGTACCAATTGACTCAGTAAGTGCAATAATGAACAACAAAAGTGTGATAACAGCACTATCTATTAACCCTGCTAATTCGAGACAAGCAGACAAGCATTTGTCACTACTACTGGCTACTAGTCGAGGAGGAATTAAAAGATTACTACTCAAAGAATTGCCAGGGCCGTCGGCGTCAGTTTTCAGATTAATAAAACTTAGTAGTAATGACAATCTAATATCAGCATGTTGGATAAAATCATCCGAAAATGTACTTATGTTTACATCTGCAGGTAAAGGAATACGCTTTGATTGCAATATGGTTCGTACGACTGGACTCTCGGCCGGCAGTATACAGGGCATACGAATTAATAACAAAACTGATCAAGCAATTGCATGTACAACTGGGAACGAAAAAACAGAAATATGTCTTGTGTCACAAAACGGCAAAGCAAAACGCACTAGTGTTTCTCAATTCCCTACTCAAGGTCGCGGTGGAAGTGGAGTGCAAGTATGCAAATTAGACACTGAACAACTGTTATCAGGTGTGGTTCGCGCATTTACTGATACAGAAATAGTTATGGTCACATCGAAGAAACAATCATATGCACTTAAAGTCACAGATGTGCCACTGTTAAGTAGGACCGCTGCCGGTTCTAATATATTTAAGTTGCGAGACAAAGAAAAAATAAACGGGATGATACTATGTCAACAGATTCACCATAATCAAACCAAAACCTCGCGCTCAATATCAACAGATGTCAAACGCACAAATAAGAAATCGGTAAAACATAAGACAACTGGATCCAACAAATCTACTACTAAAAAAGTATCGCAGCGTAAACAACGCTCAAAAAAATCGCCGAAAGATCAATCAAAAGAACAAATGTCGTTGTTTAAAAAACCAAAATAAAAAACACTGGTGCGCTATTATGTCTATTACTATAGTACTTAATCCATACGCAAACCGATGGAAATGCGGTAGACAACTTAACGAAATTGAAAAATGGATGAAAACCTACAATTTGGACTATTGTATACATGCAAGCAACAAAAAGGGTCACGCAACCCAGCTGGCTTTTGATGCTGCTACATCAGGCCAACGCACAATTATCGCTGCTGGTGGTGATGGAACCCTAAATGAAGTAGTTAATGGAATATTACAGCATAATGTTGATCGTCAAAACACACAATGTACAATAGGTGTAATACCTTTAGGTACCGCAAACGATCTCGCTAATCAATTGCACATTCCTAGCAACGTTCAAAAAGCAATTGAAATAATATCTTTGGGATTTACACGCAGCATTGATTTAGGCAAAGTCAACGGCCATTACTTCATTAACAACTCAGCAATAGGACTTGAAACCGAAGTTACACTTGCAAATGAACGTATGACTACAATTCAAGGACCTCTTAGATATCTTTTAGCCGCAATATTGACTATATTAAAATGTCCAAGCTGGCAGACCAAGCTAGTTTGGAACAACAGTGAATATTCAGGATCACTAACATTGGTATCAGTGGGAAATTCTAATAGAACTGGTGGCATGTTCTACATGACTCCAAATGCACTAATAGATGATGGCAAACTTGATTTCATATACGCTCCTGCATTAAATCGAAGAGAAATGTTTAGTCTACTCCCACAGACCCTTAAAGGTAGTCATATATCTAATAGAGCAATTCATGAACATCGCACTAGCTACCTCAAAATACATTGTGATCCGGCTACGACTATCCAAGCTGACGGAGAAATTTTTAGCGCTGCAACAACTGATATAGCATATAGCATCGTACCCAATGCTCTCCAAATACTCGTTCCCAAACTTAAGTAAATGTAAGGATTACTTCAATACCTAGTATCCCATTTAACTATATGATCACAATTAATAATGAATCTGAACAGGAGTACCTATCTCTGCAAAGTTGTACAACCATTCGGCATCCGGTATGGTTAGATTTATACATCCATGACTCATAGGAACACCAAAATTATCATGCCAGTAAGTCCCATGAATACCGTACCCACTATAAAAATACATTACGTAGGGTACATCTGGTAAATACCATGGAACCCCCAAGTCCACTCCTCGCATATCGGCCTTGAGGTGTTTTACATATATCTGAAATTGACCAGTTATAGTAGGATATTGATCTGTTCCAGTTGATACAACAAATTCACGAATCTGTTGTTCCCCTTTCATAACATATACACGCTGGTCACTAATATCTATATCTATCCAACCAAGTTCAGCATCGGATTCTGCAATATCAGTTTGGTCGACTTGCTCTTCCAAACTCACATCGACACCATCTATATCCCAAACTCCTACTAAATATCGATCAAGCAGCGTGTGTGTCATATCAAACCGAAATGATTTACATTCTGCGCCTCTTCTATACGTTATGCTAGCAGTAATTATCGTCTCAAACGAATCGTCACTGGTATATTCAACGTCCTCGGCACTAACACTACATAAATCCATGTCAGCATATCCCTGAACATAAGATTCAAATCTTCCTCCATGTACACTATCCCTAAACCTAGAACTCAGTAATTCCCAGGACGATTCATAATTACCCTCACTTACAAAATTCCAATAACTTACAACAACATCAGCTGCAGTGTCACTGCTGCCATTGACGGTATAATCATATATGCGATTGATATCCTCAGCAGAAGCGCTAAAAGCGTATGCATATCCAGCACTATGCAATTCTTGTCTCTGACGCTCCTCTTCCTGCAAAACCAAGTTTTCTGTAGTCACATCACTATTGATATATTCAATACTAACGACACCATCAATTTCCTCCGACAAAATATCTTCTTGTGACTGCTGAGATTCGTTTATCGTGCCCAAAATCAATTCCGATTGTTCACTATTATTACCAGCAATTTCAGTACCGGACTCGTTGAATACATCCTCTGAAACAACATCGGCGTCCGAGTCCTGACTGCCTTGTGACTCTTGCAAACCCAATCCCGCTGGAATTGTCAGAAATTGATCAACCAATATTGATGTTGATAGAAGTCCACTAGCAGCAACAATCTTATCTACCGCACTACCATAATGTTGTGCAATCTTACCTAAAGTGTCTCCCGCCCTAACCACATAGGTAATTGGAGAATTCCAATTGCGATCTACCGATACGGGATTTACTGGTGCATCATGATCAGGAATTACAAGTTGTTGTCCTACAAATATCTTTGTACTAGTCAGTCCATTAGATAAAGCAATTGCTCCAATACTAACCCCATATCTATTTGAGATTTTTACCAGATTATCGCCCGCTACGACTACATGTCGGTTTTCATCCCTGATCACATTTTCAGCTTTGACATTGTCAGGAAAAGATAACAACATCGTCGTGACTATCACAGTGATTACATACCATTTAACGCAAAGTAGAGTGTGCATGTTTATATAAACTAAATAATACCACCTTAAGCACAAACATTTCTATACTTGCGTAAGGATAGCAACTGGATAACCTTCTACAACAAATTTGTATCAGCGGGATAACATCAATAAGGAACCAATACCCAAGCTCAAACCGATCAACTTGGTCATAGTAACTGGCTCACGAAATACCACAAATGCTAAGACAACTGCAACCACCACCTGCAAAGATTGAATAGGAAAAACAATACTCCCGTCACCGCCAAACTTCAGAGCATATAACACAGTAAACACCGAAATCGAGGCGAAAACACCAGAAAGAATTGCCCACCAAGTTAGTCGCCCATTTAACGTAAATGTGCTTTTAGTCACTAACATCACAAGAACTGCTAGAGCCAAAAATGTGATTGCATCAACTAAAATAAAACTAGCTATATCAGCACCATTACGAACGCCAAACTGCGATGTAAAAGCTACTAATCCACCAGCAACCAAGCTAGCAACAGCAAGCAATATCGGTACATTCATACATTCTCCTACTACAGAGCAATCATAAATCTCAATTAACCAATCTACCCAGTTTCATAACACCACAAATTTCAATTTAATCAAAACACCTTTAAAGTATTTCGTTGTGACTCAGTTAAGACTAAATGGAATTACGCCGAAACCAATGCCGCCACTCACGTTTCTCCCACACAACCAGAATAGGCGCAGCATTAAATAGTGAAGAATAAGTTCCGCTAAATAGTCCAATCATCATAGTAACGACAAAATGAAAAATACTATCCCCACCAAATAAAGCAAGTGCGAATAAAGTGAATAATGCAGTAAGCTGGGTATTTATAGAACGATCAAGAGTTTGTACAACAGAAAGGTTAACGACTGATTCGTATTCAGCTCGACGATAACGACTAAGATTCTCCCTGATACGGTCAAACACTACGATGGAATCATGCACTGAGAAACCAATTACAGTCAGTAATGCAGTCAAGAAAAGTGCATCTACCTCCCAGTCAAAATATTGACCAAGAATTGCTGTCAAGCCTATAACTATTGTTGCATCATGCAGCAATGCCGCTATAGCGCATACTCCATAACGAAATGAATTCTTGACACCTCTAAAAGCGTATGTAACGTAACCTAAAATACCTAATGCAGCAATTCCCACTGCCTGTACAGCTCTACCAGCCACCTCACGCCCAATGACAGGACCGACACTTTCAAAACTAAGTAGCTCTACGGCTAATCCAAATTCATCCTCAAACGCTTCAATTACCACACCTTTCGACAAATCATCCATTGTTTTTGTACGTATGACAACTATATCATTGTCAGCAATCTGCACAACATTATCACTAAAACCATTGTCGTCTAATATTGTCGAAATACTACTGGTACTAAGATTAATATCACCTTCAATCTTAATCTCAAGTTTGCTTCCACCTGTAAAATCAATAGCAAGCGGAATTCCCCACATGGCAACTGCCAAAATGCCAGGTATCATAACAAGCATGGAAATACCAAAATACCAGTAACGTCTTCGTAATATATTTAACATTACTTTGCTTTTTACACTCCCAACAAACCCTTGCGCTTATCTAAATCTAGTCGCCCTAGAAATACATGAAGCAAATTACGAGTCGCAACAATAGCTGTAAACATACTAACACCAACACCTATTGCAAGAGTTAACGCAAAACCCTTCACTATACTAGCCCCAAATGTACTCCCAAACCAAAACAATATAGTGCACGTGATAATAGTAGAAATATTGGAATCTCGTATAGATGGCCAAGCTCGTCTAAACCCCGACTGAAGAGCAAACTCAATGTTCCGCCCATCACGCAATTCTTCTTTCATCCGCTCAAAAATCAGAATGTTCGCATCTACAGCTACTCCCACAGATAGTACGAAACCGGCAATTCCCGGCAAAGTCAATGTTACTGGTATGAGCTTAAAAAGCGCGAATGTTATTGATGCATACATTGCAAGGGCAAGTACAGCTACTAAGCCAGGTAATCGATAATAAAGCACCATAAATAGTGCAACAGTAGCAAATCCGATTAATCCAGCTAACAGACTAAGCCTGACTGAATCTTGACCCAATGTAGGTCCGATTGTACGGCTATTCACTACTGAAAGTGGTACCGGCAATGAACCATAGCGTAACTGTAGTGCTAGTTTATTGGCACTTTCGGAGTTAAAATCACCGCTTATTACTCCACTCCCGCTAGTTATGGCGTCACGAATAACTGGGCTCGAAATCACTTTACCATCTAAAACTATTGCCATATGAGATCCTATATTATTTGCAGTATGCTCACCAAACACATCAGTTCCATCTTCAGTAAGCGTAAAATTAATCTGAAACGCGCTTGTCACCTGATCCCTACCTACACTAGCACTACGCAAGTCGGCTCCCGTCATAATAGTTTCAAAAATTACATCGGCCAGATCGATTTCTTCACCTGCAGCAGAACGCTCTGCTAGTACATCTACATTGGCTATTTCTCCAGTATTTTTGTCAGTGCGTATGGATGTTGCAGGAGGCAACGGGCTGTTTCCCATATCCACAAATTCGAGGAGACCTGTCTCCTTTAACAAAGCCACAGCTTCTTCAGGGTTGTCAATACCAGGAAGCTCAACCGATATACGACTAGTTCCCTGACTTTGCACAACTGGCTCTGTAACACCCAGTCCATTGACCCTCTGTTCCACAATGGAGCGCGTGGCAGCCATTGCGTCAATTGAGATTTCTTCATTTTCAGCAGTATCAGCTTCTAACAAAACCTGCAGCCCGCCTTGTAAATCTAATCCTTGGCGAACTTCAACGCTCCAATCAATGTTGCGTCCAAACACATTGATATTCAATTCAGAATACGGTGAAGCAATCCAGAGAGACATGCCCAAAAGAAGCAACAAAAAAATCAGCATACGTGTAGTTCGGTTAATCATAATATTTTCTACGCTCTAAAGGAAAATCTCTGGGAGATTTCGTTCCAAGATATAAAGCAAATTCAAGAGTATGACATTATACCGTTTTTGTAGTGAAATATGAAGCGAACTAATGAACAATTGTTGAGGCATTAAGTATGGTTTTTCTTCTTGAAAGAAAACCAAATACTCCTAAAACTATTACTGACAGTAAAATTAACACATACCACCAAGATGCGTCTTTCTTATAACTATGTTCCATATTAAAACTGATAGACCCTTCACCTGCTACCCCACTAATTATAACTGTTATGGAATAAACGCCAGTCTGTATACTACTAAAATCTGTCTCGTAACGAAATTTGTTGGCTGATTCTTTAGTGGTAGCTTCTTGAGTAATCTCAGATTGACTACTACCAAACGCAGACACTTCTATTACAACTAAAGCATCTAGAACGGGACTTTCTTCTAGATCCCCTACTGCAACCGTAAAGTGCAGGTCGCCCGATCCAGAATCTGATGTTGACCATACTGTCACATAATAAGGGCCAGCTTTCTCGCCGACAATTTGCTCATCACCAGCACCATGTGCCAATACCTCTCCGTTAAAACATAACAGCAAGCAAATCATTAGCACAAGATCGACAATCCTATAAACAAGTATAGACTTCATCATAAATGACCTAAAGCTACTACTAATATTTTGACGAGTCTGTCTGCCGAATGGCAAGAATCGCCCATAACATCGCCAAACATGTCCAAAGTGATCCACCTACTGTTAAATGCAAAACTCTAGACCACATCGGTATTCGCAGTAATATATTTGCAGCTCCAAGTACTAGTTGAACTGCAAGTAAAACGAGAAGACTATAACCAAAATGTCTGATTACAAGATTATCATAAACATTAATCAATATATACGATACTATTAACAACATGGCGCCAACCCAGAGAGCCAAGTATCGATGAATAAGATGGATGTTTACTAGCTCGCTAATAGCATCAGATATTGCACCACAATGCGGAAATTCTAAACAAGCTAGCGAAGCTCCACTACGGGTAACATACGAACCACTTAAAAGTAAAAAATACAATATCACAAGTGTAAAAGTTACAAATCTGTAGAATGACTTCTGAGTTGGCACCCCATCAACATTACTCATAGTCGAGATGCTAGCACTAACAAAATACAACAAAGTTATTATTAGTAAAACAGAAACTGAAATGACCGTCATATAACGACTAACATCTATAATGCTTCTACAATAAGGATCTATCGGACATGCAATACCTTGGTAAGATCCATACAAACGATACAAATATATATGCCCCGTAGCAAATACTATGGCGATTATTGTTACCCATAATAACAAAGCTTGTTCACTATCCATTTTTAGAAAAGTTGGTCTCCAAGTCAGACTAGATACCACTGCAACCAATAACACGCCTACCAAACCAAGCAGAATCATTGCATTGCCAGTATGAACCCATCCAGTAGCCGGAGGTATTTCTAGAATGACATGAATCCCTCCCAGAAATATCTGAATGACTAGAAACACATTAGCAAGCACTGAAGGCCAAAACACAAAACTGCTTTTACGATGATATCGCCAAACAACCAAGAAGATTAAAACAAACTGTAAAGCCACTATTAGACCTATAAATCGATGGGAGAATTCAATCCAAGCACTTATATCTCCCAGAGGAGGTATTGCCTGGCCATAGCAAAGTGGCCAGTCCGGGCATCCCAAGCCATGTCCAGTGACCCGCACAATGCTTCCCACCGCAATCATCAACGTTGTAGTTAATAGGGCAGCCAATACCAATAGGGGAAGTTTAGTATTGATAGTTTCCAAAAAGCGCAATAAACCTTTTTGACTGTTCATAATATCAGATCTAGAAGTAAAAGAATTTGTAGAAATATCTATACTGAAGCGATATTTACACAGATCAATAAAATAATAACTGCTAAATAGATGTTGGATGCATGAAACAGTTTGCGAGCTTCGTTTACACTGGGATACAAAATCAATCTAGTGTTTTGGACGACCAAGATTAAAGTCAAAGCCAATACTGGTACAAAGTAAAACCAACCTAATATCGGAATAACACCTAGACTAAGGGCTGCCAATCCGGTTATGATTGTATGTAACATAATCCAATAGCCTGACTGTCGTATATTTAAATGCACTGGCAACATAGGAATATCACTCTTCATATAATCATCTCGACACACTATGGCAAGACTCCAGAAATGCATGGGAGTCCAAGAGAAAAGCAGTGCTGCCATCACAAGAGCACCCGGATCATTCCAGACACCTATTGCTGCACTACCACTAAGAACAGCAGCACTCCCGGCTGCTCCCCCAACAACTATATTAAGTATCGTACGAGACTTAAGCCACAGTGTATATATTCCGACATAAATGAATGCGCCCAGAAACAAAAAGAAAGCCATAGGTCCATTGGATGGGAGCATTACCAAACACGGAACGACAATCATTAGTGCTGACACATATGGTACCCATCCTGGATGCTCTATAGTACCTATAACTAGTGGCCTGAGACGTGTACGCGACATAAGTGCATCAGAATCCTTTTCTATATATTCATTTAGCGCACCCGAACCTGAAGCGGACAGTCCACCAGCAACTATTAAAATAATCAAGTTTTTCCAATCAGGCACACCACTTTCAGCTAGAAAGGCCCCTCCAACTGCTGCCAACAACAATAGTCCTACCACTCGGGTTTTAAACAATACTGAGAAGAGCTTCCATTTAGATACTCTAGATACATCATTTTCGATATCTCTATCGATAGAAGAAATCATCTCACTCATCTTGAATTTTGTTCCTCAATTATTTCTACAATCTTTCGTCCCTCACTAGTACGCAGAGAATGCAAATACACCCAACCAAGTAATGGCACAAAAAGCCACCATTGTATGGCATACCCTAAATGAGGTCCATCAGTAATTTCAAACTCCAAAGGCATTGATTGCGGCAAATCATCAAAACTCTTATTTCCCAATTCTTCCTGCAAATATACTGGAACTAAAGTGTAGTCAACATATCTCTGCAAATCATCTATATCCAAATAATATATCTCTCTTAAATATCCATCTAAAACCAATGTTCCAGCTGGATTGTCTTGGGACTTACGAATTCTTCCAGACACCTTGACTTGTCCATACTGGTAAAATTTTGAAACATTTCCAGATTCTATGATTTGGTGCGGTATCCAACCACGGTTCACCAACACTGCCTTATCCGAATTATATAGCATCAATGGCGTAATCAAATTTACACCTGATTTACCACGCAAGAGCTGCTCTTTAAGAATAAATTCATTTTCGTAATCAAATTCACCGATAACTGTAACTGATCTCATATCAATAGTGTCTATATTGTCATGTAGATAAAGAGCATCAACCGACACGGATTCATGCAATAATTGACTGGTCACAAACTCATTACGGGCACGCCTTTGGAAATGGCGTTCCAATTGCCAAACACCTAATCTACCCATAACACCCATAGCACACAACACAATTAAAGTACGCCACCACCAACTGCGACCTAGTAATACATTGGGAACTTTATTCCATGAAAGCATATCATCACTTAACTAGAGGTAGTATATTTATTGATCGTTAGATCTATATCTGATTCAATCTCTGAGTATTATTTCTTTCATCTGAGGACATCATCCTTACAACCAAAACTATTATTGCAACAATGAGCATCATACTACCAGGTATCCACATAATAATCCCACCAATCATTTGGTCCTGCATAACCGTTAATGACCAAGGACGTTGTATTTTCACATAATATTCATATATTGGTTCCCTCGAAAATGTAATTACCACTCCAGTGATCATATTCACTGGAACCGTAACTAGCAAATATGTAATCCTTCTACCATACACCAAATTTTGATGTACTCGTGGAGCAGCACAAGTAACGTGCCACCAGAATAACATTGATGCCAAGAAAAAGCTCATATGCTCTATATCATGCACGACTCTGCTACTCAATGCAGCTTCATAAAGAATTGGATCATGCCAACCTATGTAAACAATCACAAACATAATCCAAGACATGCCTGGTCCAGCATATCGCTTAAGTAATTGACGCAACCATGATTTACCTACAAAGAGTCCAGCTACCAAGTTTCTTACCTTCACAGGAAGGCCCCACAATAGAACCGGAAAAGGATTAGACAACAGCAACAAAGGGGGAGCACACATTACTAACAACATATGTTGAATCATGTGCATGAAAAATAGCTGGCCAGACAAAACTTCCACTGGTGACAGCAAGGCAATCACAATACATAGTAGTCCAAACACATATGATAATAACCGCCAATATGGTACAAGTCCAACAACACCACGTGATTCACCTCTACTTCTCAAATTTCTAATTCGGGTAAATCCATTTACATATACAGAGCAAGACAAACCAACACTGGCTATGATAACAAAGCGCCACTCCCAAGATCGAAGTAGCGCGCTTAATTCAGCATCCATTTTATATTGTGAAAAACCTAATCCCTAGGATATTACGGTATATTAATCTCAGTGTACAACCTTACCCATCAGATAGATTGCAGGATAGAAAAATACCCAAACCAAGTCTACATAATGCCAGTAAATAGCACATGCCTCAACTCCCCAGTGACGTTCATTGTTATAATGACCGTTCCGTCCGTTATTCCATACAATCATAATAAATACTATACCACTCAACACATGTAGAGCATGCATACCTGTCATTCCATACAACACAGCACCAAAAGCGCCATCCTGTGGTCTAATATGTCCTTGCCACTCAAAACCTACAACCCCCACCAAAAATATTA
>DDZT01000052.1 GCA_002346435.1 Anaerolineales bacterium UBA3001 | reverse complement strand
AGATTTATGATGAACACTTCTATTATTTTAGTATTACTTCTTTATCAACTTTGTTTGAAAGGCATGGACTTCGACTATTTAGAGTAGAGCAGGTCCCAGTACATGGAGGCTCTATGCGGATTTATGGCTGTAAATCTGAATCCAGTCGCTCAACTGAAGCTTCGGTTATCAATCAATTACAAACTGAAAGTGATAAGGGTCTTACTAATCTGGAAAGTTATATTGCCTTTGCAGATAGCGTAAGAAAATCTCGTTCATCGTTGGTTGATATGCTTGATAATCTTAAAAAGAAAGGTAAAAGAATTGTTGGTTATGCAGCTTCCTCAAAGGGTACAGTAATACTTAATTATTGTGGGATCGGTGCTGATGTTCTGGAATACGTATGCGATAACACACCCTCGAAACAAGGGTTATTTACTCCGGGCACTCATATACCTATAGTTTCGATTGACTCTTTTGCTGCTGACTACCCAGACTATGCTTTTGTTCTAGCCTGGAATCACATGAGAGAAATTTCTGATAAGGAGAATGATTTCCGTAGTCAGGGTGGTAGATTTATCACACATATTCCTGAAGCTCGTATAGTTTAATGCCAATAACTCGTGGAGGTGTCAGTTGGATTTCGCAGAAATTGCTGGTCGGAAAGTTCTGATTACGGGCGGTTTAGGTTTTATAGGTAGTAACTTAGCCATACGTTGTGTAGAGTTAGGTTGTCATGTTACTTTAATTACGCGCTCCTTGACTAAGAAAGAAAATCTTGGGTCTGCATTAGATCGGGTGAAAATCCAAGAGGTAAATTTAAGTACATCTGACAATACAAACGAAGGACTACCATCTTTGTTAGTAGGTCAGGATTATATATTTCATATGGCAGCTCAGACAAGTCACTTGGACTCTATGTTAACACCAACAATAGATTTAGAAGCGAATTGCGGCGCTACTCTGGCGCTGCTTGAAGCGTGTCGACACATTTGTCCAGATGCCAGCATAGTGATGCCAGGTACTGTAACGCAACTAGGACATGCTAATAAGTTGCCTGTAAGTGAAGACCATTCTGACTGGCCTCTTACTTTTTATGATGCTCACAAACTTACTTGTGAGAAGTATTTATATGTTTATTATATGAACTATGGTCTCAAGACAACCATGCTTCGTCTAGCCAATGTTTTTGGAGAGCGACAGCAGGTGAATAATCCTAAAAGAGGAATACTGAACTATATGATGTGGAGGGCTATAAACGGAAAGGATTTGACTGTTTACGAGCCTGGCAATTTCATACGCGACTATTCGTATGTACAGAATTGTGTCGATGCCCTAATACTATCCGGAATTTCACCAAACACTAATGGAAAAGCATACATATTTGGTTCAGGTATTGGTTTAGAGTTTCAGGAAATGGTTAATGAGGTTGTCGAGACAGTGCATACTTTAACTGGAATCAAGTCAGATATTGTCAGGGTGCCCTTTCCCCTGGATGAGAAGAAAATGGATGTTGGTGATTTTGTTGCCGATAACCGTAAATTATGTGATGATACAGGTTGGTATCCTCGTATAGGCTTTGCTGACGGTTTGCGTAACACTATTAGCTACTATAGTGACAGACTTGTGGAGGCTTTGGATGAGTCATAAGTTGACCAAGTTATTATCTGGAAAGCATGCAGTGGTTACTGGAGGATTAGGGTTTATAGGCAGCAATCTTGTTCATGCTTTAATCGATATAGGAGCATATGTAACTGTCATTGATTCTCTGGACCCAAGATCTGGTGGAGATATTGCTAATATTCAGGGCGTTGAAGACAAGGTAGATTTGGTTTCTGCAGATATATGTGAGTTTGAGTCAGTAGCGTCTGTTGTGCAAAATGCATCCCATGTGTTTCACTGTGCTGCTCATACATCACATCCATATTCTATGCGAGACCCTCAACTGGACGTGTCTGTTAACTGTATTGGAACTTTAAATGTTCTGGAGTCTGTGCGTAGATTGAGACCAAATGCAAAAATGGTTTATGTGGGAACTAGTACACAAATCGGTCCTATGACGAGTAGTCCAATTACTGAAAGTCATAGGGTAGCCCCCGTTGATATTTACTCGGCTAATAAAGCGGCTGCAGAGTACTATTGTAAGATTTATGCAAATGCGCATGACATAGATGTTAATGTTGTGCGATTACCAAATGTATACGGTCCTAGGGCCAATATCAAAAGTCCAGACTTTGGTTTCATCAACTATTTTATAGGTCTAGCTCTCAACGGCCAATCTCTTACAATTTATGGAGACGGTTTGCAATTGCGAAGCGTACTATATGTGAAAGATGCTATAGAAGCTTTAATCTTAGCATCTTGTTCAAAAACTACCGGAGAAGTATGGTTTGCAGCGAACGAAAATTCTATAAGTGTAAACGAACTTGCTAGGAGTATTGTTGCAGCATGTGGCTCTGGTGAGATTGTTAATGTGGAATGGCCTGATGATAGGAAGCGTATTGACGTGGGAGATATTGTTATAGATTGTTCAAAGATTGGTGGAGATTTAGATTGGTCTCCTAAAGTTAGTCTTGAAGATGGGTTACGCAATACGGTCAAATATTGGGAGTCTGTAACGCAATAATTAGATTGCAAATCATACATCCTGTTTGACTGGTGTATTAGTTTTCTAGCATATATAATTCACTGCTCTGATCCTTTAATCGCATATTTGTTGGTTTACTTGGCACAGCAATTGTCAAATATGGTTGTTGGCAAATTTTGGAGGTATATATATATTGATCAAACATATTCTGGTTACGGGTGGTTTAGGACATATAGGTTCTGCGTTAATCAGGCACATCTCCGAAATTTCTAATGTTGAACGTGTTACGATATTGGATAACTTGCTTACACAAAGATATGCGTCATTGTTTAATCTTCCTGCAGATATAGACTACACTTTCATTGAGGGTGATGTGATGAAACCTGATCACATGGATAGTGCACTTGATGGTGTAGATGCCGTAGTGCATTTAGCAGCAATAACTGATGCGGAAGGCAGTTTTGACAAATCTGAAGATGTTAACAAGATAAACTTTGATGGTACCAAGAGTGTAATCGATGCGTGTGCGAGAAATAGTGTAGGTCGTTTGATTTTTCCATCAACGACTAGTGTGTACGGACCGATTAGTGGCATTGCACTTGAAGACAGCACCCGAAGTGATTTGAAGCCACAAAGCCCCTATGCGGTTAGTAAGTTGGCTGCAGAGGACCAGGTTTTATTAGCAACTCAACAAAGTGTTATAGAGGGTGTTGTGCTTCGCCTGGGAACTATTTTTGGCCCAAGTATAGGTATGCGTTTCCATACAGCAGTAAACAAATTTATTTATCATTCTGTTATTGGAAGACCGCTTACTGTTTGGGAAGATGCTGTTGATTTAGTGAGACCTTACTTGGATCTTCATGATGCGGTGAGAGCTATAAGTTTTATGCTAACTTCAACTCAATATTCGGGAGAAATATATAATGTAGTTACTTTGAATGCTACACTTGACCAAATAATCAATGAAATCAAAACTAATGTCCCTGACATCGATATTGAATATACATCTACTCGTATGCTAAATCAAGTGTCGTATCATGTGAACGATGACAAGATCAGAGATACAGGTTTCACTTATTCTGGCAATTTGAAAGTTGGAATTCGTAATACTTATGCTCTTTTGCAAGGTTTGTGTGAGTGAGTGTAGCATAAGATTTATTAATTCACATGAAATACAATAATCCGTGGGTTGAGTATTGGAATAAAGACAACATTTGGTCAAGGTCTAAATTTTGGCGCAGGCAGATGGAGGTGTTTGTTAGGCTAACAGCAGATGTTATGGATTACAACGAAAATGATAAAGTGCTTGATTTTGGCTGTGGCAGCGGTAATTTCGCGGAGATTACAGCACATAAAGTAGGATCTATTTTATGTGCCGATATGTCAGAGAATTATGTTTCCATCTGTGCAAATAAATTTTCAGAAGTGCATAATGTGTCTGTAGTGCGTGTTAATCCAGACCTAAGTGATCTTGCAAGTCTCGGAAGTGGGTTTACTAAGGTAATATGCTTTAGTGTTATGCACTACTTCCCGGATTTAGATTATGTAACTAGTTTCGTAAAGGGTGTACAGCAAATTGCTGTTCCAGGCACTAAATTGCTTATTGGTGATATTGGAAATAACAATCGTACTTGGATAGATAGTTTTAGGGCACTAACTTTTACTTTGAGGGAAGGTATGTTTATCGATGCGTTTAAATTGATTTCAAGGATATGGTTAGTAGATCCAAATTATCGCAAGATAAAACAAGGTGGTGATAGCTATTTGATTATACCTGATACATATCTAATGGAATTAGGTGAAGAATTAGGAGTGAAGGTGACTAATGTGGAAACACAACTCACTGTGAATGCAAATTACAGACATGTGTTGATTGAGTATTAATAATGAAGCGTAATTATGAGAGGTACATTTTATTTTGAGCAATAAGAAAATAGTTATTCTAGGTGGTGGTATATCAGGCTTAACTGTTGCTTGGCGTTTGCAGGAACTAGGGTTTCAAACAGAAGTGTGTGAGTCCAATGAGTTTGTAGGAGGCTTAGCTGGTACAGTTCGACCTGAAAATGGTAGATATTGTCTTGATTTCGGACCGCATTTTTTCATCACTCAGAAGCAAGAGATCGTTGAACGTATAACTGATTTGCTGGCAGATGATGTGGTCAGCTTTGAAAGAAGTGCTCAACTTTATGTGCAGGGTAGGTTTCTTGATTATCCACTGAGCGCAAAAAATGTATTGCTTAATTTTCCGCTTTCTGATGCAATCGCTTCTATTATCACTTTTGTTTGGGCACAACTTAAGTCAGCTGGTCGGTATCTGATTAGAATAGATTCTAAAAAAGTTGATTTTGGCGAATGGGCTACAGCAAATTTTGGCAATCATTTAGCAAAAATATTTTTTAGACCATATACAGAAGGTTTCTGGAAGATTCCTTGTGAAAATCTTTCATCTGAGATAATCCCCACTAGTACGAGACTTAATTTTATGAAGAGTCTAAAAATGATGTTTTTAAGAAGGGTAAGTGGGCCAGCTAAGTCACTAACAGAAAGGGAACTTGTTTTACCATTGCGCTATCCAAAGAGGGGATATGGCGTAATTGCTGAGACTATTGCGGACCGTTTACTCAACATGGGTGGGTTAATTCGTCAAAATGCTCGAGCTATAAAGGTTAAGTTGCTAGAGGACGGAAAATATTTGGTAGAGGTCTCTCAGGGCGACAATGTAATTGAATTGAATGCTGACCATGTAGTTTCGACAATTCCAATACCCAATTTAGTCAATATGATGTCACCAGAATCTCCGCTAATAGTCAGACAAAGTGCAGACAAGCTGGGTTATTTGTCCCTTATAGTGCTTTATATGGTTACTACTAAGAAAGACTTGCTTGATACTTCATATGTGTACTACTTGGATCGTCCTTATCATCGTCTTGCGGAGATGGATAAGTTTTGCGATTCGCTTTTTCCAGCGGGGGAAAATATGCTTGCAGTGGAATTTTCTTGTCATCGTGGTGATGAGATTTGGAATATGAATGAGCAGGAACTTTTAGAACTATCATTGCCGCATTTAGAGCAAGATAATATCCTCTTTAGTAATGAGGTCGACAAACTTTTTGTGGTGCGTGCTGGTCACGCTTACCCAATTCGGTACCTTGACTTTAGGAATAATCTAAACACATTTCTTGACTATGTTGGTAAGCAGCACAACTTAGATGTATTAGGACGTACAGGAGAGTATATGTATATTGATAGTGACCAGTGCATGGAAAGGGCACTGGTTCTAGCAGACAAAATAGCGGAAAAACTACAATGAGCATTATTTTAATCAGTTACTTACTCTATATATTGAAGCAATATAACAGTGCATACTTTGTGAACACTACTATGACAATGCAGTTTGCTCCGCATAAGATTATTGGACCATCGCATATTGGAGGATTTAGATGAAAGCATTTTTGCGAAAAATGACTATAAATATGGGAGTATTTGGTGAGATATTAATTTTCCTGTGGCAGCGGAAGTTGTGGTGGATGATTCCTATGGTTGTTGTACTTCTGTCATTTGGAATGTTGTTGATGTTTGCTTCTGCATCTGGTGTGGGACCTTTCATTTACACGCTTTTTTAATATTATTGATCTAGAAATAGAGTTGTTACTAATTATCGTTATACATGCATTCTGACAAATCATTAGGTCTTAATAGGATCTTAAATATACGTGTATTACTTCTGTTTGCTATTGTAGTGGTGGCAATGCACGGATTACGGCTGACTATGGGTGATCTATCCTTAGTACGTGCGTGGGATTACTTGGAACAATACGTTACAGTAAGATATGGGGATAGTTTGTTGTGGAAGGAATATGGATTTCATCTCTGGTATCCACTTGCTCGTGGAGGATTCTCTTTTCTCACGCATGGTGATAATGATCTATTATTTGGTGTGCTTGGTCTATTTTTTCCAATACATTGGTCTTATATAGCACACAGAATTGTCACTATTTTCATATCTTGTCTGGGTATGTACCTGTTTATCAGAGATGTGCCCAAAATAGGGGAAGTGGGTGCCTCCCTCGGGGGGCTCGTATTTGCTTTTGTCGTAAACATAATATATGAAGATGTGTTTACACCTGCTTGGCTCCCTTTGTTTTTCTTTGTGTCTAATAGAGCTCTAGGTTCCCGATCTTTATACCCTACATTTTTTGCAGGTCTACTCTTAGGTTTTGTTTTGTATAACCATGTCAGGATAGGTTTGGTGCAGGCCCCATTGCATCTGGTATTAGTTTTAGCTTTATATTCCGGTAAACGATCGAATATGGTTTCCGCTCTTGCACGTCTAGTTGGCATTTGGTGTATTGGGCTAGTTATGTTTACACCTATGTTATTGGAGTTATGGGGTGTTCTTCCTACTGCTACCCGTAATACATGGGGAGATTCGCACGTACAAGATTTTGGTGTCGCTGCCATTAGCTTCTTACGTCCTTTAACTTACTTAACCTATTTTTCGCAGGTTGGTCTAATTCCTTACATAGGGTTTTTGGTGACCGTTACCCTATCAAACAAACCCAGAGAGATCCGGGCGCTATTGTGGGTTATATTGACTATGGTGTTAACTGCATACTTTGTGTACCCATTACTTACTGTATGGTCATGGTTTGACCAAGTAAGAACTCTTAGGAATTTAGCATACATTATTAATTCATTGCCTGTGTTTTTTATTCCAGTAGCAATATGGGGATTGGTACAGTTGGCGCATGGAATCGAACAGCCCACATGGTTTCGCTACATGCGGAAACGACCTGAATTAACTTGTTTATTGATAATTGTCATGATATCTATTCAATTATATAGAACAGCACTGGCTTGGAATTTATCATGGAGTACAGGACAACTTTACTTACTTTATGCCATATCATATATCAGTGTTGTGATCATTGTTATGTTATTGATGATTAATCGATGTTTGGGATTACATCTCAATGATTTTTCAAAATGGTTTTCAAATACAGCGAAATTAAGCAGGCGCTCACTACCATTCTTTTGTGTGTGTATTTTAGATAGTTGGTTTCAAACTTTGCGCTTTGCCTCAGTGAATGTTTTGGCGATGTCTTCATTCCAGGCAGTAAGTAGTCCTGCATATGAATATATATCTTCACAGTCAAACCCAGAATTTGCAAAGACTGCTGTAGTCTGGCAAACTGCTGTACAATCTGTTGCTCCTCCTAGATATGGAATACCCACAATTAATGGATATTCAAGTGTAGTCACTGATCAATATGCCAGATTCTGGATGGCGTTGATTGATCCAGTTATGGATCGCTCAGAAGAGTTAAGGAATGATTACTTGAGCTATCCTAGAAGGTTGACTTTGTATTGGAATAGTGATGATATTGAGGATGGTGGAAATATAGACAGCATTGTCTATAGACCTTTGTTGAATATGATGGGAACAAAGTATGTATCTTCAGGTAGGATGATAAATGATTCGGATAGCTATAATCTTACATATATTGATATTGGTACTACAGAAATGTCTTCAGTACCATGGTGGGCTACATTAAGTCGCCGATTGGTTGGTTTACCACAGAAAACCAAACCCCCATTTTGGCAAGAGGTCTATCTCTATAGGAATGAAGATGCGTTTCCTGAAGCATGGATTGCATTTGATACGGAAACTTTTTCAGACACAGGTGAATTATTCGAGGGAATGACTACTGCATCTAATGTTGATTTACGAGAAAAAGTGTATTTGTTAGGTTCAGAAAGCGAAGAATTATCGTTGGTTAATTCACCTGACCAAGCAACAGGATCCGTCATGATTGAGGCTTATCATCCTGATCGCATTGAATTTGATGTTGATGTATCAAAGGATGGAATTTTAGTTTATCCTGACAACAATTCTCCAGGTTGGAAGGTAGAAATAAATGGTAAACAATCAGAGTTGTTGAACGTATACGGCACATTCAAAGGTGTTATCGTACCAAAGGGATCTAGTGAAGTCATAATGTATTATCGTCCTGAATTAACCTTGTTTGCTATGAAGGTAGCATTATCTCTAGCTGTAGCTATTGTAGTTTGGGGTGCGACTATTTTGATGCTTTCCAAGTTGAGGAACTCTACCGATTCTCTTAGTCGCTCGTCTTGAGTTATCGTAGTTCAATTCAATAATCAGTGTTAATAAATAAATCGTATATAGGTGTTTTCATTGTTTTCAAACAAATCAATTAATAATTTTGTGGTGCGTGTAGTGTTATCTGTATGGATGTTAGCAGCTGTGTCAATCAGGCTACGCGTGAACATATATGAACCATTTACTAGTTTTCTAGAAGTTTATGATATGTGGCCACCTATGATATTGCTGCAAGAGCTCAAACTTTGGATTGGATTCTAATCATTAGAAAACAGTTAACTTCATGTTTGTATCAGTAAGTCTTTGCCTAATATATACGATCTCATGTTTGACCATTGGATTTTTGTTGCTTCCATTAATTGGTGTTGCACGGAGTACCTGGCGCAATTATTCGGCATTGGCAATCATAGCAACTGCATTGATGATGGGTCAATGCTTGTTCGTAATTGCATGGACAGGACTTGGTTTGATGGGTTATTTCTTTCCGATTCCTATTATTGTACTGATGCTATTGATTGTATCAATAGCAATAATATTTGTACGTAGGGATATTGTAGATTTGTTCAATCGGTTATTTGGTCAGATAACTCATCATTTTGTTGCACTGCCACTGCATATGAAATTTGTAGAAATTTTAGTGGTTTTGGTAGTGATCCTATTCGGCATTTTTAATGCTAGTTTGCCTGTTAGATTTGGTGCTGGTGACGGTATCTTTTTCTACATGGTATTGCCCAAATTGATGGCTGCATCTGGTCGGCTTATGCCTGTAATTGGATATGAACATACTCATAGCATATCCGGGCTATTCGGTGAAATGCATCATTCGGTCATGTTAGCACTTGGTAACGAGCAGGCAGCTTTGTTATTTGTTTGGGTCACTACTCTAACTATGCTTGCTATCTTGGTGTCTCTCTGCGGAAGCCTAGGCGTAGGGAACGTAGGCAAAGTAGTTGCTATGGTAATGCTATTATCATCTACAGCTGTAAGTTTTTATATGATTGATGGTAAAGTGGATGTTTTTGCCGCATGTTTGGGGCTTGCAGCTTTGTATTGGGTTGTGGAGGTCAAACGATCTTCAGTAAATTGGTCAGCTTTTTATCTGGCTGGTCTATTTACTGGATTTGCTGTAGTTGCTAAAGCGACATATGTTATCGCCGTAGCGTTACCAATATCCATAATATTATTGTGGGAAGTGCGCAAATCCAGGTATCCAATGCATGTGTGGATTCGTTTCATTCTCATTATGATATTGCCTTTGTTCACACTTGTTGTAAAAAATAGTATCCTGTTCCAAGAACCATTTGCTCCATTTGTTTTCTTGGATGGGGAAATTGGCGATAAATATAATTCACAAGGATATTGGAATTCTCTGGATGTCGCACGTAATATACTGCTAACTTATCCGTTTGCATTGGTGTATGGTGATTATCTTTTCCAATACGGAAATTTATCAGGGTTGTATTTAGCGTTTGCGCCACTTATATTGCTAGTACCTATCGATACGTGGAGAAAACATCATTTCCTAGTACGTTTTAGTATAGTAATTCTAATTACGGTATTACTTGGGGCAGTCTTGCAAGCGAGGTATTTTGCACCAAGGTTTATGCTTCCAGCTTTGTTATCACTTATACCTGCTATTGCGTTTGCTACTGAAAATGTATATTGTTCCAGTCGGAAAAATAGATGGTTTAGAAGTGTGTTAATGGTGTGTTTGTGTATTGGATTGATTGGTTACTCGACCATCGAACAGGATATGAAAAGGTTGTTCCGCTACAAGATACAAGGTGTTGGCATATGTGACCTAGAAGGATTTCCCTTGCCTGAATGTCACGATATGTTGGCTATGAATGCATTAGCTGGTATAGGCGACCGCATCAATGTGAGTAGCGGGTACACTTATTGGTTGCGAAGTGATCTTATTCAATGCATGGCAACCAAAGACGAACAAAATCTCCTTAATGGTGGTCTAGACGATATGTCTAAGTTGTATGATTTGGGATTCCAATATGTTGAAAAAGTGGGCGACCCATGGGATTTAATCAATGTACCGGCGAGTTTGAATGTAAGTGCCAAATACAGTCGTGATGCCAGAGGACTGAGTCCAGCAGTAAGTATTTATGAAATAAGTGCAAAAGACCCCACAATTGCGCCGACTTTTGGCTGTAGGCAAGTGAATTACCCAGCATGGCATGTGGTTGTGAGGAATTGAAAATAGCATGCTAAATATCTTTGATTTTCAGTCTAATCCACGTCCCAAATTAGTGGTGATTATCAGCCTTTTGGTTATGGCTGTGTGGTATATGAAGTCACCTTTTGGAAGTTACTGGATTAATGCTGGGGATGCTTGGGTTGACGGTGCAGTTCTTACAAGTGTTGCAAATGCCAAGCGTATTGGTTGGCAGGAAACTCAGTTTTTCCCTATTAGGGGTGTAGCACATACTATTGACATTGTGTCATTGAACCCCAAAAGTGGTTATGCTTATGTATATACTCATTGGCCATCAGGGTATGAGTGGGTTGCATTTGCTTTGGATTATGTAGGAGCTAGGTCATTAGTGGTCCACCGCGTCGTAATGTTATTTCTTTCTATGTCAGGGTTGATTTTATGGACGGTTGTTTGGAGAAGATATAGTGATTATAAGGTTGGAGCATATTTTTTTGCTGTCTGTGGGCTATCATACTGGTTTTTGGGTTGGAGCACTACACTTGGTTATTGGGTTCCGTATGTGACATTGTTCTCAGGTGTTAATTTATATCTTTGGTGTGTACCAGGTCGATGGGCTACTAGTAGGTTTGTGTGGTCTTGGATTATGTTATTAGTTACAAGCCTATTTTCGTTACAATTGCTTCCTTGGTCCTTTGTTGTTCTAGGAGGATTAGCCTATTTTCATCGTATTAATATTTCTTGGCGGCAATTCTTCTTGCTAATGACCGCACCTGCTTTAGGTATTGGATCTTTGTTTGTCCGTATTTACTTGTTGTCAAACCAATATGGATTTGATGAAATATCATCAAGAGTCGCAGAAAGAACCGATTGGTTGAACTACCTTACTTCTGCAAACTATTATAGTCTGCTTTTAATCCGAATTGAATATTATCTTGGTATAGGTATTACTGTGTTGATAATTTATCATATTGTAAGTCTGTTTGCTACTCAAAAATTTACAGAAATAAGCGATTTTGACTTTCTCTGGGTTATAACTTCGCTAGGTGGCACTGTTTGGTGGTTGCTGTTTCCACAACAGCATGCAGAACATCCTGGGACAATTGTGTTGTTTGCACTTGCTCAAACTGCACTATGGGCAAAGTTATTGTCGGGAAATTTATCTTTTGCATTAATAGGATCAAAGATCAACAGATTTGTGATTGCTGTTTTTATTGGTGGTCTTGTAGTGCGTGTTTCGATTGGTTACTTGAACAAGATAGTTCCAATACCAAATGAGTTGTCTACACAATTAGTGTCGGGTGTATGCGCTACGGATGGTATGATGATGCCAGCAATTCAGTCTTTAGTGGGTGTGCCATGTCCTCACGTAGGGTTAGAGCGTTTTGGAGGAGATAACATAAGCTGGGATATTGACAATTGTGATGGAAGAGTAAAAAGTGGATTTTTCATACATTTTGATTATATTCCACGAATAAATTTGCCAATTATTGATGATCTATATGTTATGTATCAGCGATGGCGTAATCCAAGCAACATCAATTTGTATTTGTCGTCGATAGAAGGCGAATATTATATTGTTGGGCAGCCCAATGCAGATGTTGTGTGGAAAGACGGTCCAGTTAGTGTTTATCATCCTGTGAATTATTGTGTGATCGACAGTAACGATCCGTGGTAGTTTGATTCACATAATCCAAAACTTGTCTGTGTACTTTTTCGATATGACAGTCAATCTGTGATTGCTATCACTACCGCAATTAACTACTATGTATGATAATTGGAGGGATTCGGGTATGCTAATTCCAACATTGATAATGGCTGCGATAGCAGTCATACTAAGTATGGTAGCTTATTATCAAGGTGGAGACCAACATATTGTTGGTATGAAGGTCTCTTATAAAATGATGATAGAAGTATTACCTTTGCTATTGATCGCATTAGTAGTAGCTGGTATGGCTCAGGTGTTGGCTGTCGAATACCAATCATTCATTTCTGAGTGGCTTGGCCCACAATCTGGTTTCCGCGGTATATTGATTGGGTCAATGCTTGGAACTTTAACACCCGGTGGACCGGTCGTCACAGTCCCAATACTTGCTGGACTTCTGCGTTCTGGTAGCAGCGTGGGAGTTGCTGTTGCCTATCTAACTGGATGGGGATTGTGGTCTTTGGACCGTCTGCCATTAGAAATTGGACTTCTGGGATGGAAGTTTACTGTTATCAGAATTGCAAGTGTATGTTTACTTGCGCCAATTGCTGGTTTGATAGCACAGACTTTCTTTGCGGAATCTTTATAATTTAGGAGGCACATGTAATTATGCGGGTATTTATTGCAGGTATAGATGGATACTTGGGGTGGCCACTTGCACAGTATCTAGCTGCTCGTGGACATCAGGTTGGTGGAGTTGATGGGTACCAACGTAGGCAATGGGTTTCAGAAATGGGCAGCCAGAGTGCTACGCCAATTTTGGACATGGATGACCGTAAGAGTGCTTATCAAGATGCTTTCAGTGAAAATCTGTGGTTCAGAGAAGGTGATTTAACTGATTGGGAATTTGTGCGTGATTCTGTGTCAGATTTTCGACCAGAAGCTATAGTACATTTGGGTGAGTGTCCTTCAGCACCATATTCCATGATTGATTTGGAGCATACGGTTCTCGTCCAACAAAACAATATTGTAGGAACTCTTAATATATTACATGCTATGCGAGACATTACACCCGATGCTCACTTGGTTAAGTTGGGTACTATGGGTGAATATGGCACACCAAATATTGATATTCCGGAAGGATTTTTTGAAATAGAGTATCAGGGTAGAAAGGATGTACTGCCTTTTCCAAGGCAAGCAGGGTCTTGGTATCATTGGAGCAAGGTGCATGATAGCAATAATGTTATGTTTGCTTGTAAGATGTGGGGATTGCGTAGTACTGACATTATGCAAGGGGTGGTGTTTGGTACCCGTGTTGATGAAATGCAGAATGATGAAAAGATGATTACCAGAGTGGATTTCGATCAAGCATTTGGTACGATCATCAATCGCTTTTGTTGCCAGGCAATTATTGGTCACCCACTTACTCCTTATGGTAATGGTGGTCAGAAGCGCAGTTT
>DDZT01000122.1 GCA_002346435.1 Anaerolineales bacterium UBA3001 | reverse complement strand
GGTGTAGGTAATGCAATGGTTGGTGTAGGAAGTACAATGGTCGGTGTAGGTAATGCAATGGTTGGTGTAGGTAATGACTTAAAAGTGTTTGTGCTTGAAATAGAACTAGCTATTGGTTTGGGGAGTAACGATTCTCTAACAGCAAGGAATACTGCTGCTCCACCTGCCAGAGCTCCAAATGCTGCCGCTAAGATCACGATGAATACTAGAGTCAAAGTAACGGGTGAACGATTCATTATCTTTTTCTTATTGTTACTCTTTTCCATATACCTATCGGATAACCTGCCATTTTTGCTAAGTCACCTACAATACGGATTGTAGGTATTAACAACATTGCTTTTATACGGTCCAATGTCTGTAAATTAGTCCATAAAATTCGTACACGTGCTATTGGTCTTCGTATGTATGCAATTAGTGCTATAAGTCCTAGCAACCATATAAATGGGTTTACCGTAAGTGCTGTATATATTCCTAAGGGGACTGCAACTAAGTATGTAAAATATCTTATGAAATGTATGTGAAGGAACAATCCTGCGTGACCATCTCCAGATGCATAGTTATAGTACTGGCGAGCAAATTGCTGCATAGTACTGCGCGGTTGAAATTGTACTAGTGCTTGGGGAACAAAAGTAAATTGTCCAAAGCATTTTATCATCTTCAGGTCGAAGACTACATCTTCTGAATAATCTAACCACTCTGGGTATCCGCCTACTTTTTCCCAGGCCTCTTTTCGAAAAGCTACTGATCTGCTAGAAGGCAAAAAAGTCTGCGGTCTAATATCTTTTAGTGCTGGTAACACAGTAGCTCCCATTGCTGTTTCAAACGTAGTATAAGCATCAGCACAGAAGAAGCCTGCAGCATGACATGTGTTTTGTTGTTTGAAGCATGCCGTAATGAGTTCAATCCAGTTCGTTCCGAGCCGGACACCTGCATCGGTGACTGCTATTATATCCCCACTAGATTCTCGTATCGCAACATTCCTTCCAGCTGAGATGTTGACACCAGGCCTAATCAGTATCGTTAGAGGGATTTGATCTGAATACTCTGACATAATGGCAACGGTATTGTCAGTGGACCCTCCATCGCAGACTGTTACTTCATCTGGTATACGAGTTTGTTCTAGAATGGAAGCAAACAAACGCCTTATGTTTGCTTCTTCATTGAATACAGTAATTGCCAGGGAAATTCGCATGTGTGGGATTATAGCTTTTGGTCCAGAATAAAGTTTGTGAAAATGTATCTAAACAGTTTATAGGCGCCTCACTATATCCATATTATATACATAACATGCTAGCAGTATTGGGTCAATAATGCAGAGGGTCTGTTGAGTTATTGGTGTGAATGACTATAATTACACAATCTATAACTTGAATTTATATTGAATATCTTGTTAGCATACAGTTGTGAGATCTTTTCCGATAAGTGGTGGGCCACACTATTATAAATGTGGTGAGATGGATGATAAAATTGGAACAATGATGATAGGATCCTAAAATGAATTCTCTACAAAAATTGCAAACGTTGGGCCAGTCACCCTGGCAGGATAACATTAGTAGAGACCAGCTTGTTTCAGGAATGTTACAGGATATGGTCAATGATGGAGAAATTACAGGTCTTACTTCTAATCCTACTATTTTTCAACAGGCTATATCTGGCAGCAATGATTATGACGTCACTATCGGCAAACTTTCGAGTGAGGGTTATGATGCGGAGGATATTTTTTATGCTCTTGCGAGCGAAGATATAATACAAGCTGCCGATATATTTAGACCAGTCTACGATAGTACTGAGGGTGCTGATGGTTTTGTTAGTTTAGAAGTTTCTCCTAGATTGGCTATGGATACATCTGCTACGGTAAGTGAAGCAAAAGAATTGTGGATAAAAGTGAATAGACCTAATCTCATGATAAAAATCCCGGCCACTGTTCCTGGATTGGAAGCCATTACAATGGCCATCAGTGCTGGTATTAGTGTGAATGTAACATTGATATTTTCTGTAGAGCGTTATGCTAAAGTGATAGATGCATACATGACTGGTCTGGAAAAAAGACTAGATAGTGGACAAGATATTAGCAATATAAATTCTGTTGCCAGTTTCTTTATAAGCAGAATCGATACACTTGTTGATGCTAGATTGTCTGATATGTCATTAAGTGATATTGATATAGATTCTATTAGAGGTGTAACTGCTATTGCTAACGCTAATCTTGCTTACAATCTCTTTCAGGAAAATATAAGTAGTCAACGCTGGACGTACTTGAAAAGTAAAGGGGCCAATATACAACGACCTTTATGGGCAAGTACTAGTACGAAGGATCCAAAGTATAGCGATGTGTTATATGTTGAATCTTTGATTGCGGATAATACAGTAAATACAATGCCACCAAGTACTATGCAGGCTTTCAAGGATCATGGCAACGCTGTTCTGGGACTAAAAATGGGTCTTGAAAAGGCAACAAGACATATGGAACAGTTGGCGAACCTAGGAATTTCTATGGGAGAAATAAGTGCCAAATTGGAAGAGGATGGTGTTGTATCTTTTAGGGATTCTTACGAGCAATTGTTATCTGTGATTTCCGAGCGTAGCAAAGCTCTGAGTACTTAGGGTGTGCATTAGTCTAGAAGCTTGTATTCATGAATTTGTAGGGCGATAGTCATACTTTTATTCTAAACTGTTCAGATTTTTTAGGACATTCCAAGCAAAACCTAGGGCTATAATGATCCATATACTGGCAATGATATTCATAGGCTCATCAGTTATATTTTCTATGTTTCTACATGCAAAACAGTATTAATAATGCAAAAATCGTAACGCCGCAAATATGTACTGTGAGTAGAAAACGATCTTCCGCATATGTTTTTATTGCTGTATAAATTGTTCTCAAATTTATCTCCTAGTAGAGGGCCGACATCGCTCAAATCATGGAAATGGATCTATTAAAATCTATCCGAGCGATGTCGGCGAGGCCAGTAATACTTTGGTTGGTAGTGCAAGACTAATGCCATTGTCGATGCGTTAGTAAGATACTTCAAGGTACTAATTTTGTTTATAGAAGTTTCCAGCCACCTTCAGTTGGACTGAATTTGCGATTTACTGGAGAAATAGACCAGTCATAAGCATCACGTGTTCTTGTGTCATTTAAAGCTGATGCTATAGCTTGCTGTTCTTCTTTTTCATCAATTACCCAGTAATCAACTAAACGTAGTTGTTCATCTTTAGTACGGACTATGTATTTCATTTCCACTCCCTTAAAATGCATACTTTTTGAGCACAAAATGTATGTTGATGGAGTGCTGCAGGAATTGTGCCATATGAGGTTCTGACACTGCCTATGATATACTAGAACGGATGGAATAGAGGATATGTCGGGGGATATGTCGGGCCTGTGGCGCAGCTGGGAGCGCGCT
>DDZT01000069.1 GCA_002346435.1 Anaerolineales bacterium UBA3001 | reverse complement strand
TCTGATAAAAAAAAGCTAAACTATTTCACTAAAGGGATTGGAGATGGTCTGCTTGAATCCGGATGTGTCCAGTTTGGTGAATTTACTCTTAAATCTGGTATACAATCACCGTTCTATATAGACCTGCGACGCTTGTCATCTTTTCCTAAAGTGCTTCGCTCGGTTGCTGATATGATAAGTTCAATGTTGGTGGATTTAGAATTTAATTGCATAGCTGCTATACCATATGCTGCATTGCCTATTGGTACTGCTGTAGCGTTAAATACTGATGCTTCATTGATATATCCTAGGCGAGAAGTTAAAGATTATGGTACGGGAGCTGAAATTGAAGGTGTGTTTGAGGCAGGAGACACTGTCGTAGTTATGGATGATTTGGTGACTTCCGGTGAAAGTAAGTTTGAGACGATTAATATCTTGCAGGCGGCTGGGCTGCTAGTTAGAGATGTGGTCGTGCTTATAGACCGAGAACAGGGTGCTGAGAAGATATTGGCTTCCCATGGATATAAGTTACATGCTGCATTTACCATGCGGGCATTGCTAGATGAATGGAAATTGTCCGACTCCATTAAATCAGAGCAGTACAGCGCTGCAATGAACTATTTATCTTCGCCTTCTTAGGATATTGTGATGCGGCAGTCAGGATATAGAGCACTGCGCCATGTTTTATTTAGATTAGACCCCGAAATTGCTCATAATATATCCTTGTATTTGCTGGCAGTAGCTCCTAAACTGAAACCAGTGCGTCGCTGGTTAAATCACTTGTTTGATTACAATAACCCACGACTTGTTACCAGTGTGTTCGGCTTACGATTTGTAAACCCGGTAGGTATTGCAGCTGGTTATGATAAAAACGCCATAGCGGTAGATGGGCTTGGTATTCTGGGAGCTGGACATGTAGAGGTGGGGACAATTACTCCAAGTTCTCAGTATGGAAATCAACGTCCTCGTATATTTCGGCTATCAGAAGATAGCGCTTTGATAAACCGTATGGGATTTCCAAATCATGGTATGGAGACAGTGGCTCCAAGACTTGCAAAGCCCAGGAGTATTCGTTTAGGCCTAAATATTGGGAAGGGGAGTGATACTGCTCTAGAACAATCAGTGTCTGACTATACTAAGATGATTGCTGGACTTCAACATCTAGTTGACTATCTAGTTGTAAATATAAGTTCGCCCAACACTCCTGGTTTAAGGGCATTGCAGGGACATGAACTACTAGATAGGTTTTTATTGCCCGTCATGGAGCTTCATACAGAAGTGTGTCCTGATAGACCTTTGCTGGTAAAGATTAGTCCTGATATTACAATTTCGGATCTTGATAATTTGTTGGATATAGTTGTTAGGCATGGTGTCTCTGGTTTGATAGCGACTAACAGTAGTCTTAATCGTGGTGGACTAAGTGATCCAACACATATTGAAACAGGTGGTCTTAGTGGTAGACCCTTACATGATAGATCCAACAATATTATTCGGCATATTTACAGGCAGACCGGTGGGCAACTTCCGATTATTGGAGTTGGTGGCATTGACAACGCTAGAGCTGCTTTGGATAAAATTCGATCAGGTGCTAGTTTGATACAAGTGTATACAGGTTTAGTTTATCGTGGGCCTGGGCTTATCCGCCAAATAAAGCTAGGAATCGCTAACGAGCTAGAGAATTTAGGTGTGGATAGTGTTGGGGATATTGTAGGCGTATCTACTTGATCACAATATTCCCTCATCCCTAAGTTTGGCTACAGTATCTTGATCAAGGCCAATTTTTTCCTTTAGTATTTCTTCAGTGTGTTCTCCTAGGGTTGGTGGCGCTTTGTGTGTTTTGGTAGGAGATGTGGGAATCTTAATCGGAGAATTAAGGAGAGTGACTTTATTGTCTATGGAATGAGGTAGCTCAATCTGCATTTCACGTGACTTTATCTGTTCATTTTCAAATACTTTATCCAGTTCATTGATTGGACCTGATGGTAAACCAACTTTATCAAATATCTCCAACCAGTATCCTGCATTCTGTGTTGCGAACAACTTACTAAGTTGATCTATCAACTGTTTCCTGTTGCTGACGCGAAGTGCGTTTGTTGAGTATTTTTCATCATCAATCCACTCAGGTTTATTGATTGATTTGCAGAATATTTCCCATTGTTTATCATTCCCTACAGCTAAAACAAAGTGCATGTCTCGAGCCTTGAATGATTGATAAGGTACGATGTTTGGATGGGCATTGCCTAGTCTATTGGTAATTGATCCCGAAACGAAGTAATTGGTAGCCGCATAAGATAATAGAGCTACTTGACTGTCAAGTAATGACATATCTATGCGTTGTCCCTTACCGGTTTGTTCACGTGAATATAGTGCCGCAAGAATGGCGTTTGCTGCAAACATTCCGGTGCTGATGTCAGCAATTGCAACTCCAGCTCTGCTCGGATCGCCATTTTCTGGTCCAGTGATGCTCATAAAGCCACCTGTGGCCTGTACTATTAAGTCATAGCCTGGTCTAGAGCTATAAGGGCCAGTGTAACCGTATCCAGTAACTGTGCAATATATCAGTCCAGGACGGATTTCTTGTAAAGTCTCGTAATCTAATCCCCAGCGAGATAGTGTTCCTGTCTTGAAATTATCTACAAGCACATCACCTTTAGCAATCAGTTTTTTGAGGATTTCCAATCCTTTTTCTGATTTTAGATTTAGTGTCATACTGCGTTTGTTGCGATTAGCACTTAGATAATATGCGGATTCTCCACCCTTAGTAAACGGAGGCCCCCAATGACGAGTATCATCACCTCTACCAGGAACCTCGATTTTTATTATATCTGCTCCTAAATCTCCCAACATCATTGTGCAATACGGTCCAGCTAATACTCGCGTTAGATCAATTACACATATATTTTCAAGTAGATTGTTCGTCACACTCATACTATTCCTCGCTACAATTATAGTTTACATAAACTCTGATCAATGGTCACACTGTTAATGATATAATCGCAAATCCTTGCGGTAAGATAAGTTATATTCGGGATTGTGTGATAAATTGCATTGCTATGGCATTATACAATGTCTCTAAAAATTACTTACATGACCAAAACATAAATGAAACCAGCAAGTTTTAAATATTATGCACCTGAGTCATTAGAAGAAGCATTGGTGCTGAAAGCACAGTATGGTGATGAGGCCAGAATTTTGGCAGGTGGACAGAGTCTTATTCCGGCTATGAACTTCCGTATAATGCAACCTACTGTTCTGCTCGACTTAAACTTGTTAGCAGAACTTTCTTATACATCCTCCAAAGACAGTGCAGTTTTACATATTGGTGCTATGACTCGACTAAGTGAAGTTGAGGATGATCCTTTGATTGCTGATAGAGTTGCTTTATTGCATGAATCTCTTCCTTATATTGCCCATCCTCAGATACGTAATAGAGGTACTGTAGGTGGAAATATAGCTCACGCAGATCCAGCTGCCGAGCTTCCGGTGATAGCTTTAGCTACGGATTCCAGATTTCGGGTTCAATCCACCAATGGATCTCGTTGGATTAATAGCGATGATTTTTTTAGAGGGTATTTTGAGACTGCTATTGAACCGAATGAAATATTAGTTGAATTAGAGGTGCCTTTTCATGTGACCAATACCGGATGGGCATTTCTCGAAGTTTCTCGTCGGTCGGGAGATTACGCTATGGCTGGTATAGCAGTATTGATAACATTAGATAGGGATTATATTTGTAGGCAGGCTCGTTTGGTGTATTTGAATCTATCAGATGCGCCTCTTGAAGCAAAGCAGTCAGCTGATATGCTGGTTGGGGAAACCCTATCAGACGAACTGATAGAACAAGTTGCTAACAAAGCTTCAGAAGAGGAGATTATGCCAATGGAAAGTTTACATGCTACGGTAAATTACCAGAGGCATTTAGCTTGCATACTAACTAAACGAGCATTGGAATTAGCATATGGTCGGGCTAAAGAAACATGAGTGACAATCATTTGATAAAAGTTGCTATTAATGGCCAAGAATATACATCTTCTGTAGAAGCACGTATGTTGTTAAGTGATTTTATACGTCTTGAACTTGGTTTGACAGGCACACATGTTGGTTGCGAACATGGTGTTTGTGGTGCGTGTACAGTGATATTAAATGGAAGATCTGTCAGGTCATGCTTGATGTTTGCAGTACAGGCACATCGACAGCACATAACTACAGTGGAAGGTATGGCAACCGAAGCAACTGATTTGCATCCTCTTCAAGAAGCATTTCGTGAAGCACATGGTTTGCAATGTGGGTTTTGCACTCCTGGTATCTTGATGAGCCTCATTCCTTTTCTCGATGATAATCCGCGTCCATCAGAAGAAGAAATTCGGGCTGCTATATCTGGAAATTTGTGTAGATGTACTGGTTATCAAAACATAGTGACTGCTGTTAAACTGTATGTGGAGCGTAATTCGTAATGTCGTCATTCGTAGGAAAAAGCCCATTATCTAGTTTCAAGAAAGGTGGTCTGACTAATTTCCTAGATTATTTGGAACAATTGGAAAGTCACTTTATATTAAAAGAGCAGGAAGTATTTGCTTTTGTTCCTGAGTCAGACCGTTTCAATCGCTTGCGAATTGAAGCTCGGGCATTGTTTGAACAGTATCCAGACCCAAAAAATCGACCTCCTCTTTTTGGATTAATTGTAGGAGTAAAAGACATATTTCATGTTGATGGTCATATTACTAGTGCTGGTAGCAATGTTCCTGCAGATGTTTTACAAGGTGCTGAAGCTGAAAGTGTGACGCTTCTAAAGAACGCAGGTGCTCTGGTAATAGGTAAAACGATTACCACCGAATTTGCTTACTTTGCACCTGGCCCTACAAGGAACCCACATAGTGTGTTGTGTACTCCTGGTGGATCTAGCAGCGGATCAGCAGCTGCTATAAGCTCGGGATTATGCCTTCTGTCATTAGGCACACAAACTATAGGATCCATTACTCGCCCTGCTGCTTTTTGTGGTGTTGTTGGATATAAGCCAACCTATGATCGTATTTCTCGATTTGGAGTTATACCTTTATCTCCTTCAGTAGATCATGTTGGTACTTTTGCTCCTGATGTTGCCACCGCTGCGTGTGCAGCCACACAGTTGGTAGAGAAATGGAATTTAGAAATAACAGACACGAAAGAAAACCAATCTATAAGTTTGGGCATACCGGAAGGCGTTTATCTAGATAATGTTTCTGATGAAGGTAAGATGCAATTTTATGCTACTTGTGATCGTCTTGCTAATGCTGGGTTTGACATAAAACCAGTCACTGCTATGCTTGATTTTGAGGGTATATTTGCAAGACACAATCTGATAGTGGCTGCCGAGGCAGCGAATGTTCATGAGGATTGGTTTGCGAGTTATCCTAACAAGTATCATCCTAAAACTGCTGAATTGATATTAAGAGGTCAATTAGTTTCGGCACATGATTTAAATGTTTCGCTTGAAGGTAGGTCTATGTTGCGCAATGAGTTGACTGAATTAATGGATCGGGATCAGATAGATTTGTGGATATCTCCTTCGGCTCCTGGAGTAGCTCCTCATGGGTTGGACAGTACTGGCGATCCAGTCATGAATTTGCCCTGGACCCATAGTGGTTTGCCTACTATAGGAATACCCTCTGGTAAGAATGCCGATAGACTACCTTTTGGGTTGCAATTAACGGGTCGTTTTGGAGAAGATGAGACTCTATTTTTGTTAGCATCACAAATAGAGTCAGTGTTGATATAAGACTTTATTGGTTATATATGACAAAAGTGACTGGTGAAATACGGTCGGGTGCATACTTCGATTCAGTGGTGTTAATGCAGCTGCAAAAAGGCATGCTTGAATTAGATGGTGTTCTTGATGCTGGAGTAATGATGGGTACGCAGGCTAATAAGGACGTGTTAGAGCAGAGTGGACTACTCCCGAATTCCTGTAGAATCGCTGTGGCAGAGGACCTCATTATTGCAGTTAAGGCTGACAGTGTATCCCAAGCATCAGCTGCACTTAAACATGTAGATGTATTATTAAATAAACGTAAGACGATAACAGATGATCAGGAGTTTCGACCTCGTAGTCTCGATATGGCTGTGCGAACATTACCAAACAGTCAATGGGTTATAGTTTCTGTTCCTGGACGTTATGCTGCAGGGGTTGCACGTGAAGCTCTTGGTTTTGACAAAAACGTTTTTCTTTATAGTGACAACGTTTCTGTCGAAGATGAAGTGTCGTTAAAGACATTGGCAGCAGACAAAGGATTGTTGGTTATGGGTCCAGATTGTGGGACTGCTGTGATTGATGGAGTGGGTTTAGGTTTTGCAAATCAAAGCCAATCAGGTTCGGTAGGTATTGTTGCTGCATCAGGTACAGGACTACAGGCTTTAACTGTGACTATTGACAACTTAGGTTCTGGTATAACCCATGCTATTGGTACTGGTGGACGTGATTTGAATCAGCAGGTTGGAGGTATTACTTCTAGACAGGCGCTAGATGTACTTAACAGAGACACAAATACTAAGGTCATAATATTAACGTCTAAACCAATATCATCGCGTTCTGCAATGGAGTTGATGCAAGTACTGCATGCACTAGAAAAACCGGTGGTTGTTAATTTTCTAGGTTATGCTCCTCCAGCTTATCAAATAGATAATGTGTTTTTTGCATCTACTTTACGTGAAGCAGCTGAGTTAGCGATTGAGTTGTGTGACAAGTTGGACTTTTCTACTAACATTAAGTCTGATTCTCAAAAGAAATTTGCATCTTCACAGCGCTATATACGCGGTTTATTTTCAGGCGGTACTCTGGCTTATGAGACTTTGTTGGTCCTGCGTGCATTTACTACAGGTATTTATTCTAATATTCCTATCGATGAGTCATACAAACTGGATGATCATGCATCTAGTCATAAACATACAATTATAGATATGGGAGAGGACGAATTTACCATTGGTCGGTTACATCCAATGATAGATTCAGATTTGCGTTTGAGGCGCTTTCAACAAGAAGCTGCTGATCCAGAGACCGCAGTGATATTGTTAGATGTAGTACTTGGTTATGGGTCGCACTCAAATCCTGCTGCCGAATTAGCGCCGATTATATCTGAGGCTAAATCATTAGCACGTCGCTCGGGACGTTACTTGGAAGTGGTTGTATTGGTGATTGGAACTGCAAATGACCCTCAAGACGTAGTTGCTCAAACAAATATATTGAGGAAAGCAGGTGCGCACATAGAAACTAACGCTGATGAGGCGGCAATTTATGTTGGTAACATAATTTCCGGATTGAATACAACCTCAAAAGCGAGCTTAAGACCTGTTGTATTGGATAGTTCTGGACAATCTTTGGCGGCCATAAATGTAGGATTAGAATCTTTCTACGAAAGTTTAATCAGACAAGGCGCTGAGGCAATCCATGTAGATTGGCAGCCACCTGCTCAAGGGAAAGACAATCTAATGGATTTGTTGGCAAAGATGAAAAGCTAATAGGAGGTAATTTTGGCAAAAAGCAAAATTGATCAAGCAAATGATATAGCTGTGGAACGCATGATGTCCGCGCGTCCTATTCTTACAGGAATTGCTACTGCTAGGGATGTTATTCCAAATATGGAGGACAATTTGCTGCTGCATGCAGGTCCTCCCGTTGAGTGGGAACAAATGTCTGGTCCAATGCAAGGGGCTGTGATAGGCGGATTAATATTTGAAGGCCTGGTTGATAATGAAACTGACGCAGTAAGTATGGTAGAAGCAGGTGAAGTCAAGTTTGCTCCGTGTCACGAGCATAGTAGTGTTGGTCCAATGGCTGGAGTTACGACTGCATCTATGAAAGTCTATGAGGTGACTAATACTACTCATGGCAATGTTGCCTATAGTAATCTAAACGAAGGATATGGAAAGGTACTTAGGTATGGAGCATTTAGCGATGATGTGATCACAAAATTGCGTTGGATGAATGATGTTTTGGCTCCGGTCTTGTCGGAAGCTCTTGTGAAGAGCGAAAATGGAATAGATGTTCGACAGTTGCTATCAGAATCATTACATATGGGTGATGAAGGTCATAATCGAAATAAAGCGGGATCAATTCTTTATACTGCAAAACTTGCTCCTATGGTCACCAAACTTGCTATTGATAGTGATATTGCTTCTGAAGCATTACAATTTCTGGCAGACAATGCGCTGAGTGTGTTAAATCCTGTAATGGCTGCGTGCAAATCTATGGCTGATGCTGCTCATGGTGTCGACGGTAGTACATTAATGACAATCATGGCTCGTAATGGTACTGAACTAGGGATTCGTATAAGTGGCTTAGGAGATAAGTGGTTTACAGGTCCAGTTGGACAGCCAGATGGTCTGTATTTTCCGGGTTTCACTGCTGAGGATGCTAGTGGTGATATAGGTGACAGTACTATTACCGAGACGGTTGGAATCGGTGGTTTTGCCATGGCTTCTGCGCCAGCAATCGTTGCGTTTGTGAGTGGCACACCACAAGACGCTATAAATGCTACTATGGAAATGTATGAGATTACTGTATCTGAGCACAGTCATTTTACTATCCCAGCACTAAATTTCCGTGGAACTCCAGTAGGGGTCGACATCCGCAAAGTGGTAGAGCTGGGTATCACTCCTCGTATAAACACTGGTATTGCTCATAGGGATGCCGGAGTTGGTCAGGTAGGAGCTGGATTAGTACGACCTCCAATGAATGTATTTGAAGATGCTTTGGTATCTTATGCAGAGCATTATGGTTTAGTGTGAAAGGTGCAACTTGAGTGAATGGTGTTTAACAAAGGAGAGTTAGATGCAAAGTGACAAATTTATCCGCTTAATGACTGATGCAAGATGGTTTGACTTGACTCAAGCGATGAGTATTTTTACACCACCGTGGCCGGGAGAGATGCCTTTGCAGATACAGTTTTTTAAGAGGCTTACAGGCTCTTTTATTGGTGGTCAAGGTGCAAATGGTCAATTGATTGAATGGAGCAATAACACTGGTACGCACCTTGTAGGACCTCGTGCTTTCCATTCTGGAGAACGAGCCATTGCTGATATTCCACTGAGTGATTTATGTAGTGAAGGCGTGATTGTAGATATTTCTGATGATGTTTCCGACTACAGCTTATATACACCAGAAATGATAACGAGCCGAGCGGAAGTTAAATCGGGCGATATCTTGATAATTAATACGGGATATCACAAGTATGGATATGATCAGCCCGATGTGTTAAACGAATCTGCCCAAGGTGGCATAGAAAATAAGGAATTCGGGTTTTATCTTCGGCATCCTGGGCCTTCGCCAGAATTTTTTGATTGGGCAATGGACATGAATATAAAATTAATAGGTGTGGATTGTGGATGTGCAGAACATCCTATGAACACCAATTTGCGTTATATGCATGAACGGGAATTTGAAAAAGCACAAGCTAAAGTACAAGAAGTATACGGTAAAGATTGGGATGAATTATTCCCTCAGGATTGGTACTATGAGCTAACACATGTCACTATGCCAAAATCAGGCATGTTATTGGCTGAGTCTCTTGGCGGTCAAATCAATGAAATTGGCAATCAGCGTGCTTGGGTAATGGTACAGCCATTGCCGTTTATGGAGGTTGAATCAGCGTGGTCACGTGCAGTAGCTATATTGCCGCCTGATGGAATGGAATCATCCAACTTCTTTGCTGCTATGGAAACTGCTGAGATGTTGGATATGACCTTACCATTTAGTGTACAGACTCCTCAATGGGCGAATTACATACCCTTAAGTATTGATTACACAAAGCGTGTTGGAGGTCACAACTTTGGTATGGGTCGAAACAATGCGAATTGTCGGGCCAGCTTTCATTTAGCTACTCATATGGACGGTGAAAAACATTTTAGCATCAGTGGTAGAAGTATAGGTGAAACCCCTTTGGACTATTGGGTTGGTGCAGGAGCAGTAGCTGATATTTCAGATAAGGTTAGTGACTCCAGTGTATATACTCCTGAGATGATAGAGGAAGCTGTAGATGTGCATGAGAATGACATCCTTATTATAAAGACAGGGTATTGCAAGTATGGTTGGAATAGCCCAGATTCTAATGAGTTTCGTTATATGATCAAACATCCTGGACCATCCCCAGATTTTGCTAATTGGTGTATCGAAAAGAAGATCAAATGGATAGGGATAGATTGTGTGGCAATGGAACATCCTATGAATACCATTCAAAGAGTGTTTCACCCCAAAACATTTGATGAGGCAGAAAAGAAACTCAACGAACGATTTGGGAAAGATTGGGATGAAATGTATCCTTTAGATCAATACTATCAAGATATGCATCTCAACTTGTTTCCTAAAGGTATTGTCCATGCTGAAAATTTGGGTGGTGCATTAGCAAATATGGAAAGTGGTCGATACTTTATCGGGTGTTTTGTACAAAAAGGAATGGAGTTGGCTTCATGCTGGGGTCGATTTGTGGCTTTTAGGGAGTGACAAGAGGTAAATCTAATGGGTTCTACTCGGTTTTTCGGACAACCTATTGTACGCAATGAAGATCCTCAACTATTAACTGGTCAGGCGTTATTTGTAGACGATGTTCAGCTGCCGGAAATGTTACATGCAGCGTTTGTGCGAAGCACTTATGCTCACGCGCGAATTGTGAGTATCGATGTTTCAAAGGCATTAGAGCGTGAAGGAGTTGTTGCAGTGTATACTGCAGCAGATTTAGGTGATTACTGGAAGCCTGGACCTTTGTTAGTACCACCGCCTCCTATAGATGATATTGTGTTTAATCAGCGGACACAAGTTCCCTTGGCAAAAGAAAAAGTAAGGTTTGTGGGCGAACCACTGGTAATGGTGTTAGCTGAAAGTCGTTACATAGCTGAGGATGCTTTACAGGATATATATGTCGATTATGATCCACTTTCTGTGGTGGCAGATCTGACCACAGCTTTGGAAGCAGATTGTGCGCTTGTACATGATGACTTAAATACTAATCTGTGCGCACATGTGGTGCAGACAAAAGGCGATTATTTTGATGCCAAAAAGAAAGCAGCATGTGTTTTAAAGCGTGAGTTTGTCTATGATCATGGCGCAGCGGCAGCTATGGAAAATCGTGGTATTGTTGCAAGTTGGGATAGGCGAGCTCAGCGTCTTACGGTCTGGGATACAACTCAGGCTCCCATACCTATTCGTAATGGTCTAGCAGAAATGCTCCAGCTTTCAGAGAATCAGGTACGCGTCATCGCTCCTTTTATAGGAGGTGGGTTTGGACCCAAAATCATGATGTTTTATCAGGAAGAAGTGTTAATACCATGGGCTGCCATGAAAATGGGGCGTCCAATCAAATGGATAGAAGATCGATCGGAAAACTTTTTTGCTACTACTCAGGAGCGAAGTCAGATACATACAGCTGAAATAGCTATGGATTCAAGCGGACTTATTCTTGGAGTATGGGATAAATTTTTACATGATGCAGGTGCATACGCGCCGTATGGATTAACTGTGCCAATAAACAGTCAGTGTACTTTATTAGGTCCGTATCATGTCCCAAACTATTATAGCGAATTCGATGCTGTTTTCACTAATTTACCAATTGTCACACCATATCGAGGTGCTGGCAGACAGCATGGAGTATTTGTGATGGAGAGATTGTTAGATATGGCTGCGCGTAAAATGGGAATTGACAGAGCAGAAATACGTCGCAGAAATTTTATTGAGCCTGACCAGTTCCCATATAACAATGAGATTATCTATCAGGATTTTGCCCCCTTGATTTATGATAGCGGGAACTATGATCCATCTATGAAGAAAGCGCTGGACATGATAGATTATGAAACATTTGTCAAAGAAGCCCAGCCGGCTTTGCAATCTGAAGGACGTTATGTGGGTTTAGGCATAGTTGCTTATGTGGAAGGCACAGGTATTGGGCCATATGAAGGAGCACGAGTGCAAGTCCAAGCTAGTGGTAAAGTGACCGCGGTGACAGGTGTCGGTACTCAAGGCCAAGGCCATTTGACAAGTTTTGCACAAATAGTTGCTGACCAACTAGGTGTGGATGTGTCAGATGTAGATATAGTCACTGGTGATACTGATCAGTTTTATTGGGGCGCTGGGACATTTGCGAGTCGTGGTGCTGTGGTTGCGGGAAATGCGTTTAATGAAGCCGCGCGTGATGTTCGGGCTAAAGCACTAAAGATGGCAGTCGATGCTTTGGAGGCAGAGGAAGAGGTAGTGGAATTAGTAGGTGGAGTAGCGAGGGTACAATCAGATCACGAGAGGAGTATAAGTCTAGGAGAGCTAGCAAGAAGAGCCAACCCCATGCGTGGTGCTGTCGAGCCGGGCACTGAACCAGGTTTAGAGGCAACCAATTACTTTGGTCCAGAACGAGGCGCTACTGCTAATGGTATCCATGCCATGATTGTTGAAGTCGATCCTGAAACAATGTTGGTTGATATAAAGAAATATGTGGTAGTTCATGACTGTGGAGAAGTGATTAATCCTATGATTTTGGAAGGCCAGATTCAGGGTGGGGTAGCTCAAGGTATCGGTAATGCATTTTACGAGAAATTAATGTTCGATGAAAGTGGTCAATTGCTTAATGCTTCGTTTATGGACTATCTTCTGCCAACTGCCTTAGATGTTCCAAATATTGAGTCAGATCATGTTACTACTCCATCTCCGCTGAATCCAATGGGAATCAAGGGTGCAGGAGAGGCTGGAGCAATTCCAGTCGGTGCACTTTTTGCGCAAGCGATTGAAGATGCGTTGTTTGATTCAGATGTTGAGATTACAGAAATTCCACTGAGTCCTAGTATGCTTTGGGAAATTGTTGAAGCTGCTAAATAGGATGCAATTGTTATCACAGTCGTATTCTGCAGGAGCGGCAGAATGGTTATCAAGTGATAACAGTGCTCACGTATTTTCAACTTTTGAGCGAGCGTGCAATTTGATAGACGAACAAGGCAGATTTATTTCTATTGTCGATAATACTATCGGGAATGGTCCGTTTGCGGTTGTGCTTGAGGAATTGCCGTTTAGTTTAGATAAAATGTTATCTGTAGGTGCTCCTGTTGTTGTTGGCAAAAATAGTTTGACTGTCAATACGACGACAATCGATTTTAGTGAAGCTACACTCTGGTCTGCTCGCGTAGATTGGGATTACCCTAAGGATTGCCCACATCAGTTTCAAAAAAATATTGGTGATTTGTATTTGACTGTACAGAACAACGCTTCGGGCATAAGCTTGAGTTCAATATTACATTCAACTAGGGACAATATGGGGTATGTATCTGCTAGGGTAACTGACTCTGCCCAACAATTGTATAGCGGAATTGTCAGTGGTGATATGCAAAAGATATATTTGGGTGCTGCTAATATGGCAGGATTAGGTGTTGGCTTGACACCGTCTGGCGACGATTTTCTAATGGGGGTTATGTATGCGTTGTGGGCTATATTCGATCAAAAGGATGCTGCAAGGTGGTCGCGCAAAATTGCAGAAACTGCTTCATCTCGTACTAATATGTTGTCCGGAGCCATGTTGCAAGAGTCAGCTAATGGATATGCTTCCGAGCATTGGCATGTTCTTGTGGATGTTCTATGCAAAGAAAATGTTACAGATGTGACCCGGGCATGTATGGATATTTTGTCACTTGGACATACGTCCGGTGCTGATGCTTTGACAGGCTTCTTGCTATCAATTGATTGTTTGAGTGATCATGTGAGTTTGGCTTAGGAGTCCTATATTATGAGAACTAAATTTGATCTAGCTATAAAAAATGCCCGTTTAAGGCGTAAATCAGATGGTGTATACCATATTGGTATAACGGATGGGAAAATTGTATCAATATCAAAAAATGATGCTGCTGTTGCCGAAGTGGAGCTTGATGCTGAAAGCAATCTTGTGACTGAATCTTTCGTGAATCCTCATCTTCACTTAGACAAGGTATTTACATTGGATCGATTAGATGAATTGGCACTTGAAAAATACCATCAGAATCAAATGACAGCAGCAGCTACAGCTATCGAGCTGGCTTCAAGGGTAAAAACACAATATGATCGATCTTGGATTACGGAAAATGTACGGATTGCTCTACGCTGGGCTGCTGCATGCGGTAATACCCACATTCGCGCATTTGCGGATGTTGACAACAAGGCCAGATTAGAAGGGGTCGTTGCTCTACTTGAGTTGAAAGAGGAATTTCGCAATATTGTTGACATTCAGGTGGTGGCATTTCCGCAAGATGGAGTTGTTAAGGAGCCAGGTGCTGACATATTGGTTCATGAGGCTATGTCAATGGGAGCAGACGTGGTTGGTGGCATTCCCTGGATTGAACATAGCGACGCCGATGCCCAGAGTCATATAGATGCAATGTTTTCTATTGCAACTCAATTTGATGCTCCAATTAGTATGTTGGTCGACGATGTTGGTGATGCGAAATTACGCACATTGGAAATGTTAGCTATGACTACTAAGAAGGTTGGTTGGGAAGGCCGTGTTTTAGCACATCATGCTAGAGCTATGGCCCTTTATCCAGATAGTTACCATAGTGATTTGGTTAAACTCTTAAAAGATAATAGTATTGGCATAGTAACCGATCCACATACTGGTCCTTTGCATGTTCGTGTGAAGGATCTCCTTGAAAAAGAGGTGTTAGTGTGTCTGGGGCAAGATGATATTAGCGACGCATATTATCCATATGGTCAGAACAATATGTTGGAAGTGGCATTTTTAGCATCTCATTTGTTGTGGATGACTACGAAAGTGGATATGGATTGCTTGTATGACATGATTACTACTAGCGCTGCCAAAGCTATGGGTTTGGCGACACACAAACTAGAAGTAGGTTCTACAGCTTCATTGGTTGTGCTGGATGTTCCTACTACAATCGAATCTCTAAGATTTCATCGTGCACCGAAATATGTGATTAATCATGGTCGTATAATTGCAGAAAGTGGTGAGCTTGTACAATAATAATCTACTTATCTAGAGAACATTGTAGGGTCTGAGCCCTCGAATTATCATCAACTAAATATTGAGTTATATACCGAGCTGCGCAACTTTTACTTAATTGCGGTGTTTACTTAATTGTTATAAGGTATTTTCTCATTAATGGCCAGATAATAATGTTTGTAATCTAATAAGGAGGCAAATTATGACAAATTCTGCCAAGACATATCTTCCAAACGATGTTCCTCCGTTTGGCGAGTTAGTTTTACTTGGTTTTCAACACGTTTTGACTATGTTTCCTGCGACAATTTTTGTCGCAGCTCTTACAGGATTCCATGTAGGTACTGTTTTAGTGGTTTCTGGTGTAGGTACAGTTGTTGCGCTGACATTGTCTAAGTGGAGGCTAGGTACTTTCATACCTTTGTTCTATGGATCAAGTTTCAGTTACATAGCTGCATATCTAGCAATTGTTACCCAAATGACGGGTGGTCTTCCTGAGTTTGGTGTGCCCGTACCTGATAATGTCATCAGCACAATGCAGGCAGGTATCGTTGTAACTGGAGTGCTGAACATAATCATAGGTATGATTATTAGGTCTGTAGGTAAAGCGAAGCTTGACCAAGTTTTGCCTCCGGTAGTTACAGGTTCAGTTGCAGCTATTATAGGTTTTGGTCTGGCATTTGCTGCTCTTGATATGGCTGGGGCTAACTGGGGAGTAGCATTGTCTACTTTGTTGCTTACTGTGTTGTTCTCAGTATACCTTCAAGGCAAGGGATTTATAGGAATGTTACCAGTGCTTCTTGGAGCAGTTGGTGGTTGTCTGATATCTTCTGCTATCGATCCAGGTTCGCTTAATATGGGTGCGGTCGGTGCCGCAGCATGGTTCCAAGTTCCACATTTCACGTTTCCAGTTTTTAGTGGTGCGATGGTAAGTACTGCGATTTTCAGTATCGCAATTATGGCTATTGCAACCATACCTGAATCGACGGCTCATCTATATCAGATAGGACTTTACGTTGATCGCACAGCAGAAGAGACAGGTAGAGAGAAATCAAATTTGGCTGAGTATGTTGGTTTCAATCTTATACTCGATGGTATCGACGATTTCTTGAAGGGCTTAACTGGTGCTACAGCTGGTACAAACTATGGTGAGAATAATTCACTCATGGCGATTACACGGAACTACTCAGGACCTGCATTGATTTCGGCCGGCGTCATAGCAGTATTACTAGGATTTATAGGAAAGCTAGCAGGCTTAGTACAATCAGTGCCGATGGCAGTGACTGGTGGGTTGGCAATATACTTGTTCGGTGTGGTTGGTATGCAAGGAATTGCTTTGATGCAAGAACACAAAGTCAACATGTTTGTGCCTCGCAATCTCGCAGTGGGCGCTGTGATTATGGTGGTTGGTATTGGTGGTAATATTGGTTTTGAAGGCGGCTTTTTACCAATCTCGTTCTTGCAAGGCATATTTCCTAATGGTCTTCCCGCTATTGCTACAGCTGCAGTAATGGGTATCTTAATGAACGCCATCTTTCTGATATTCAAACCGTCAACAGAATCCTAATAGCAAATGTTTTAATTGCTTACATATAGGATAATTTATTAGAGAGTATGAGGGTGCAATGTGTAATCACATTGCACCCTCTTTTTGGTCATTGCTATCGACATGCACTAAACTCTGGCTCTATGGTTAACAATCGTACAACAATGTATTATCAAGATATGGAGGCATTATATGACTAGGATCGTGCGAAGTGCCCTGTTGCAGTGTGCTTATACTGGCGATAAACAAACAATGATTGATAAACATGTGAACTATGTGGAACAAGCAGCTTCGCAAGGTGCTCAAGTAATGTGTTTCCAAGAGCTTTTTTATAGCCCATATTTTTGTCAGGTACAGGATGTAGTTCATTATTCGTGGTCTGAGTCCGTGCCTGATGGCCCTACTACAACCTTAATGCAGCAGATTGCAGCAAAGCATAAAATAGTACTGATAGTTCCACTGTATGAAAAGGATGATGCCGGTATATATTACAATACGGGTGTAGTAATTGACTCTGACGGTACCTTTTTAGGTAAATATCGCAAGACTCATTTGCCGCATTTGCCAGGATTTTGGGAGAAATTTTATTTTCGTCCTGGTAATACAGGTTATCCAGTTTTTGAAACTTCAGTCGGAAGAGTAGGGCTTTACATTTGCTACGATCGACATTTTCCTGAAGGAGCACGTGTCTTGGGTCTAAATGGGGCAGAGATAGTTTTTATGCCCTCGGCTACATCACGTGGACTCTCACAACATTTATGGAAGATAGAACAGACTTCACATGCCATAGCTAATGGATACTTTGTCGGCACAATTAATAGGGTAGGTGTAGAAGCTGAGTTTGGTGCAAATAATTATTATGGACAATCTTATTTTTGTGACCCTAAGGGTCAATTTGTGGGAGATGTTGCCAGTGAAGATGCTGATGAATTAGTGGTACGTGAATTGAACTTGGATTTAATTCAGGATGTACGGAATACGTGGCAATTTTATCGAGATCGACGTCCTGATATGTATGATGGTATAGTAGCATCCTGATGAGACAATTGTTAGGATGTAGATTGCCATGTTGAATACTCGATAATGCTTGCAAAAGTAGAGATATTGCGCCGGTTTTTCAACATAATTGTGGTGTGCGGAGGATTACAATGAAAAAAAACGATATTCTTGCAAAACAGGAAGAGTATTTGTGGCCTAATCACCTACTCTATTATACTGATCCGTTACCATTAGATTATGGTGATGGATTATATGTTTGGGACGTAGAAGGCAATAAGTACCTTGATTTTTTTGCAGGTATTCTTACCAACAGTGTCGGTCACAATCATCCATTAGTTGTTGAAAAAATGCGTGAGCAAATTAGCAAGTTAGTTCATACTTCTACACTTTATCCGCACGAAAATCACGTAACTTTGGCAGAGAAAATCGCATCTATTGCACCTGGAGAATTACAAACGTCATTTTTTACCAATTCAGGTACAGAAGCTAACGAAACAGCCATTATGTTAGCGAAAGCCTATACTGGTGAGCAGGAAATAATTGCATTGCGACATGGATATAGTGGAAGATCCGCTTTGGCTATGGGACTTATAGGGCAATCTGAGTGGCGGATAGGACCGAGCCAGATACCTGGAATAAGTCATGCCATAAACCCATATTGCTATAGGTGTCCATTAAAGATGAAACCAGACACATGTGGAGTGGCTTGCGCAGAAGACATAGAAGACGTAATAAAGACAACTACTTCTGGACGCATAGCTGGTTTTATGGTGGAACCTATACAAGGTGTCGGTGGATTTATCACGCCACCTCGAGAGTATTTTAAAATAGCATCAGAAATAGTTGAACATTATGGTGGTTTGTTTATATGTGATGAGGTGCAGACTGGATTTGGACGTACTGGACACCACTGGTTTGGTATTGAACATTGGGGTGTGGAACCAGACATAATAACTATGGCAAAGGGCATAGCTGGCGGGATGCCCATGGGAAATACAATTACAACTCTTGAGATTGCGGCTGAGCTAGTTGGTAAAGGGATGACTATTAGCACATTTGGCGGTAATCCTGTGTCATGTGCTGCTTCTCTAGGAACTATAGAGGTTATGGAAACAGAGGCTAATCCAAACCATGTTGCGGATGTGGGATCACGTCTACAATCGGGATTAGATCAACTTTGGGAAAAGTATCCTCTTATCGGAGATGTGCGTGGTAAAGGTTTGATGCAAGGGATAGAACTAGTGAAAGATCGTAAAACTAAAGAGCCAGCACCAGATGCTGTGGCCAAGATTTTTGAACATACTCGAATGTATGGATTGTTAATAGGTAAAGGTGGTCTTTACAGTAATGTGCTGCGTATTTCACCTCCTCTTACTGCTACTAATGATCACGTCGATGAGGCTCTTGTAATTTTGGATCATGCGTTTGCTAAAGTACAGGAGGAGTTTTAGGTTTCGTGATTTTAGTGACTGGTGCTGCAGGCAAAACGGGTCAGGCAGTCGTTCGAGCTTTGTTAGCTAATGGACAGACTGTCAGAATGTTGGTTCGAAATGAAACACAGCTTGAACTAATGTCTTCACTTTATGACACTGATATTGTTGTAGGAGATATGACTGTAGAGTCTGTGCTTAGCAACGTATTTGATGGTATCAGAGGTGTATATCATATCTGTCCTAATATGCATCCAGATGAGCTTAGTATTGGATTGGCAATGATATCAGCTGCTAAAAATTCTGGCTTGAATCAATTTGTGTTTCATTCTGTTTTACATCCTCAGGTTCAGGCAATGCCTCATCACTGGCAAAAGATGCGTGTGGAGGAGGCGCTCTTTACTTCTGGTATTCCGTATACAATACTGCAACCCGCAGCATATATGCAGAACATTCTAGTTGAATGGCAAAACATTATGCAACTGGGGATAATACGCGTACCATACTCACCTGAATCTATGGGTAGCCCGGTTGACTTGAAAGATGTTGCGGATGTGGCTGCACTTGTACTTTGTGAACGTGATCATATTGGCGCAATATACGAGCTGTGTGGTCCAGATGTATTGAGTTATCAAGAGCAGGCTACAATTCTAAGTGAAGCTATAGGCCGCTCTATATATGTGGAACAAATAAGTTTAGATGAATGGAAAGTTCAAGCAAACGATGTTGGTTTGAGTACTTATTCACTCGAATCTTTACTGAAGATGTTTTCATATTACGATTTATATGGTTTTTGGGGTGGCTCGCATGTGTTGAGAAATTTATTACAAAGACCCCCAACTTCCTTCATGGAATTTGCAATCAATCAAAATAAAAAAAATCAACAAGATTTGCTATAATGTTGTCCGCTTAATTCAACATATATGTGTACATTTATTTGAAAAACTTCTACCTTGTATTTGCTAGCATTATTGCTTGTTGTCTGGTCAATGCCTGTCAGTTTACATCTAATGGAGGTAGCGATGATTTAGTAGTTGACAACAGTAGTAAAGAGCAGCATCTTGAATCGCAAGTGACTAGTACAGTGGTTGCCAATGATGAAACCATTGTTGCTACAGTCAATACTGTGCCGATTTTTGAAAATAGATATAAACGTGAGGTATTGCGTTATGAAACAGCTCTACAAAAATCGGAACTACTCACTGTAAAAATCGATACATATTCTTTTGATGTACTCGAGCAGTTGATAATGTCTGAGTTGATTGTTCAGGCTGCAAATGAACAGGGTTTAACAGTAACAAATCGACAGTTAGACGAAGTTTATGCAGATAGTATATCCGCGCGTGGTGGTCAGGCTGGATTCGATAAGTGGTTAGATGAGAATATTTACACTGAGGTTGAATTCCAGACTTATCTGGAGGAGCAGTTGCTTGCTACAAAGGTCCGTGAGTTAGTGCTCAATGATGTAGGAACTCATGCTGAGCAGGTAAATGCGCGTCATATAGTGGTGGCTACTAGAGAACAGGCGGAGGATTTACGTAGTAAAATCATTTCTGGCGCGGATTTTGCAACCATAGCATCTTTACACTCGCTTGATCGTAGTACAAGTTTGAATGGTGGAGATTTAGGATGGTTTCCAAGAGGATTACTTACGATGGCAGCTTTGGAAGTGGAAGCATTTAGTTTGGAACCAGGACAGTTGGGGGATATTGTGGAAACTGAGATCGGTTTTCATATAATTCAGACCATAGATCGTAACTTGGATCGGGAACTGACACCTAATACCGCTATAGTAGTAAGAAGAGCAATACTTGATCGTTGGCTTGCTGACTTGAGGTCGCAAGCATTAATAGAGAAATTTATACAGTGATAGTGATATTGTATAGAAGACAGGAGTCGGTTTATGCGTAAACGTAGACGCTCTATCTTAGATGTACTAACCTCTGCTCTGCTTTATGCAACAATGATGGTTGGTGGGATTTATCTATATATATTCGTTGATCCACAATCATTTATTAATCCATTTCCACCGCCACAGGTGCCGATACGGGCCGTATTAGCTACAGAAACACCTGTTCCTACGCCTACTTCTATACCCACGTTGGTACCAACTAATACCAACGTTCCTCCTACCGCAATTGTGGTGCTGCCTGAACCTACTATTGCTCCAACTGCAACCGCAGTTGTAGAACCTGCTTCAGTTTACAACTATGTGCTACAGGAAGGGAGTATAGGGCACACAAGTCAGTTTGCTTACCCTGAACTGGGTTGTGGCTGGTTAGGTGTGGCTGGTACCGTATTTGATGTTCAGGGTAATGCGGCGGAGGATTTGATTGTTCATGTGGAAGGACCAGATGGGTTCTCCAAAGATGCTCTTATTGGCACCAAGACTGAGTTTGGGCCAGCGGGTTATGAGGTTACATTAGCCAGTGCTCCGGTTGCAACTGATATGTTGTATACAGTACAGTTATTGGATGTATTTGGAAATCCAGTATCAGATAGTTATCCAGTCACCACATTTGATGATTGTGATCGTAATTTAATACTGGTCAATTTTATATGGAGTCAATAATGTTAATGAGTAGTCATTATGGGTACACTCTACATCGTAGCGACGCCGATTGGTAACCTCGAAGATTTAAGTCCTCGTGCAATACGTATTTTGGGTGAAGTTGGTCTTGTGGCTGCTGAAGATACGCGGCGTTCAAAAAAATTATTATCTTATTTCAATATTAATACCGCTCTAACTAGCTATTTTGATCACAACAAACTAAAAAAGATTGACAGTATCCTGTCAGTATTGTCGCGCGATGATGTTGCACTAATTTCTGATAGCGGTATGCCAACAATTTCAGATCCAGGATATCAACTAGTTGTAGCTGCCTTAGAAGCTGGTTATGAGGTTCGTCCTATACCAGGGCCTTCGGCATTGCTAGCTGCACTATCAGTGTCAGGATTGCCAACAGATGCTTTTGTTTATCTAGGATTTCTACCGAGGAAGTCATCTGAGCGTAAGCGTACGCTAGCTGATAACTCTACAGAAGAACGCACCTTAGTTTGTTTTGAGGCACCACACAGGCTTCAAGAGGCGCTTGGTGACATTGAAACAGAGTTAGGAAATCGGCCTATAGCTGTGGGACGTGAATTAACTAAGATGCATGAGGAAATCTTTCGCGGCGATGTTAGGTCTGCCCAACATCATTTTAAGAGTTTGGTAAAGGGTGAAATTACATTAGTTGTAGGTGGCAGCCCAAAGAAAATTGTTGATAAATGGAGTGATGCGCAAGTATTGCAATCGTTAGAAATTGCTACTATGTCCGGAAAGACGCTTTCTGAAGCCTCAAAAGAGGTTGCAAAAAAGAGTGGTTGGTTGCGAAAGGATGTTTATAGTCTTGGAATACAGGACTGATTGTTTGATACTGCGTGCAACTATATTGTTTAGGCTACGCACCAATAATCCTCAGTTTCATTAAACCCCCATTCTTGCATTTGATCTCGTATCAGCTTTCGGGCACCATGTGACCCTACGGATACTAGTACTATAGGCCGGGCAGATTGTTTCCACAAATTTGGTAATTGGTCTGCTGAGCAAATTGGTCGCCCACGTAGTTTTTGACCAATCTTTTTGGGATTAATATCAAGAAAAATACTTACCGGCGCCTCACTACGTATAAGGTGTTTTGATATTCGTTTTCCCATTTGTCCAGCGCCCCAAATAATTATATTATCTCGGTTTAATACGGGACCACGCAGCAAATAATACGCTTTGGCTTTGAGAAAGTTTTCAACTGAATATCGAGAGTCTGTGCGGCTTGTGCGGTTTGGATGATCTCGCCAGTAAAGTAGAACTTTAGGTATTTTACTGATTTGTTTGCCCGCAATAAAATAGCGTAGCCAGAGGTCATAGTCTTCCGCCCACCCATAATCTTGGTATCCTCCGAGACTTTCCAATTCTTGCTTTCTAAGCATGACGGATGGATGTGGTACAGGGCTCTCTACAAAAATATCACGAGATATTTCCAAGCTGGTTGTTAATGAATTAAGCCAGTCAACATAACGATGAAAGCCTTTGTTATAAGAATTGTGAGGGAATGGTTTAGCTAGGCAGCTTGTGATACTAAGTCTTGGATTATCCTGTAGGTGTTGCAATTGCATTTCCAATCTTTTAGGATGTAGCAAATCATCTGCATCCATTCGAGCAACAAAATTGCTTCGACAAAGTGCGAGACCATGATTGAGAGCTTTGATTATGCCACCGTTAACTATGTCCACTGCTTTAATCCGTTTGTCATTTGTAGAGTAGGCATGCAAAATATTACTTGTATCATCGTCTGACCCATCATTTACGGCGATTAACTCAAAATCTATCAAGGTTTGAGATTGAATGCTTTCTAATGTTTCTCGCAGCGTATTGGCTGCGTTACGTACTGGCATCAGGATTGATACACTCGGTGAAGACATGTCAGTATTTTACTATTTTAGGCATCACTATTGCATCATTTAAGATATATTTATTGTTCTATAATTAGGTAGAATTTGGATAGATATTTGGGTGAAATTAATTATGCAGACTATTCGTTCTTCGGAGATAACGCCTGAGCATATATATTTGTCAAGACGTAAGTTTATGTCAAGTGCTAGCAAAGTGGTGTTAGGCGCAGCGGTTATGACTGCTTGTTCCAGACAAAGTGATTCTACTGATGTGAGTTTAGATGTACACAATACAAGTGTTGGTGTAGATGAGCTGGGTGATAGTTGGACAAGCTATGAATCAATTGCAAATTACAATAATTTCTATGAATTTTCAGTTAATAAAGAACGGGTTGCAACGATGGCACAGGATTTCAAGACATCTCCATGGGAGATAGATGTGGGCGGATTGGTCAAAAATCCCGGTCGGTACCGGATGGAAGATTTGTTAACCAAGTTTGACCAGGAGGAACGGGTATATAGATTGCGCTGTGTCGAAGGCTGGTCTATGGTTGTTCCCTGGATGGGATTTCCATTAAAGAGATTGCTGGATGAAGTCGAGCCCACAATGAATGCGCGTTATGTTCGATTTGAAACTTTGTATGATCCGGTACAGTTACCGGGGCAGAATGATGGATGGTACTCATGGCCGTATGTAGAAGGTCTTCGTCTTGACGAAGCCTCTCATGATTTGACGATATTAGCCACAGGTATATATGGTCGTACACTGCTTCCTCAAAATGGTGCTCCAGTAAGGTTGGTCGTACCTTGGAAATATGGCTTTAAAAGCATCAAAAGTATTGTTCGCATAGATTTAGTTGATCAACAACCTGTTTCTTTGTGGATGAGAGCTGCTCCCAATGAATATGGGTTTTATGCGAATGTCAATCCAAATGTGCATCATCCACGTTGGTCACAGGATACCGAGAGACGTATAGGTGAAATGGGACGCAGAGATACATTGCTATTCAATGGCTATGCAGAACAAGTTGATTCCCTTTATTCCAATATGGACTTGCAATATAATTTTTAGAATTAGTTTAAGATAGGTTTACTAAATATTTCAGATGATTTTATTTCACTACATTAGGTGGTTCCATGTATGGTGTGATTAATTTTATGAGCAAATATATTCGAATAGTTTTACATATATGTGCCTTATTACCATTGGTTATGCTTTTTTATGACCTGGGTTATAACAATCTAAGTGTAAACCCAATTCAAGATATCACGATTCGTACAGGAAAACCTGCTTTAGTATTATTGGTGCTTGTTTTGTCTATTAGTCCAATGCGGAAATGGTTTGGATTACACAGTCTTCTTCAGTTTCGGCGCAGTTTAGGATTGTATGCTTTTATGTACGCAAGCTTACATCTATTAGTGTTTGTTGGTTTGGATTATGGATTTGATATTGAACTTCTGCGTTCATCTGTATTCAAGAAGCCATATGTTGTATTAGGTCTTTTTGCATATTTGACATTGGTACCGTTAGCTGTTACCTCAACTCATGGTTGGATACGTCGATTAGGGAAGTCCTGGAAGATGTTACATAGACTTGTGTACTTAACAGGTGTACTAGCGGTAGCCCATTATATATGGGCAGTAAAATCAGATATACGACAACCGCTAATCTTTGCTGCTGTAATTTTTGTTATGTTACTTGCTAGAGTTCGGGTTTTTAATCAGGTTATATATTTGTTGCGTGAAAGATTTTTTACAAAGTAGAATATTGTTTGTGACAGTTATTCATTAGGGTTATAATCAGGCATTGTTACTGTATTGACCAATAAATATGGTTTACTACAATAGGATCAGGGTTTTAGTTTGAAAATACAAGATATTCTTACCAAGACCCGTACAATCTCATTCGAATTTTTTCCTCCGAGAGAAGCTACAGGCATTAATGCAGTACTCAATAAAATAGAGTCTTTACAATCTTATTCGCCTAATTTTATCTCAGTCACGTATGGTGCTGGAGGATCAACTAGGAAGTTTAGTGAAGAGCTTACGACTAAGGCAAAAACGCAGTATGACGTGGAAGTAATGGCCCACTTGACTTGCGTAGGACATACCGTGAAAGAATTGGATGAGATTTTGGAGCGGTTAGAAGCTTCTGATATCGAAAACATTATTGCCTTGCGAGGAGATTTGCCTAATCATCAGCGAATAAACTTGACTGATGATAGTGGGTTTGAATACGCATCAGATTTGATAAGTCATCTAAATAGGATATATTCATTCGGTATTGGGGCTGCTTGTTATCCTGAGGGTCATCCTGAAGCAGTGAGTTTTGAGCATGATATTAGATATGCAAAATTGAAGGTTGAAAATGGGGCTGATTTTCTTATAACACAGTTATTTTACGACAACGATGATTTTTTCCGTTTTGTAGATAAAGCAAGAGCTATAGGCATCAATGTCCCGATTATACCAGGAGTACTGCCAGTATTAAGCTCCAATCAGATTCGTAAATTTACCAGGTTGTGTGGTGCGCGTATTCCCCCAGATTTGGAAATGCAATTAGCAAAGTACGAAAATGACGATGAAGGCGCTAGAGCAATGGGTGTAGAGTATGCAACTTGCCAAGTACAAGGTTTATGGGATTCTGGAGTGTCGGGTATACATTTCTACGTACTTAACCGTAGTTATTCAGTATCTAAGATCCTCGATAATTTGCGGTTGGAAAGAAGCTTGCTTTAAATAGATTATTTTGTAACGTGTAACTCATCCTATCTTTCTTCTAGTCAATCTTTTATTCTAGTACAGCGACCGTTACACCATCACCGCCTTCTACTTGGTCTCCTGTGCGGAACGATTTTACTTCAGGGTGTGCTTTGAGTGCTTTTCGTACTGCTTCTCGCATTTTTCCTGTTCCTTTGCCGTGTATGATGCGCACCCATGGCAATTCTGCTATGATTGCTTCAGTTAGATAATCATCTAAATTATCTAAACCATCCTCGATACGTTGTCCCCTTAAGTGCAGTTCCATCCCAGGCGATTCGAGCGACATATCAACCATTGTGTTTTTGGCATTTTCGTCATCATCAGTGTTTTTCTTTAGTTGCAACTCATCTATGAGTGATTTTATACGCAGGCGTCCTATTTGTACTTCGGCTTCGCCGTTCTGCAATCTAACAACTACTCCGCTGGTGCGTAACCTAGTAATATACACATAATCTCCTATACGTATTGTTGGTGGTGCGCTATCGGAATAAGGGTTACTATCATTTGGTGACAGTATAGGTTTGTCTTCCAGGCTCCTAATATTTTTTTCCACATTTTTCAAAGCTTGATTAGGCAGTTCAGATTTTTTCAAATTCTCACGTATTTTCTTGATCTCTTTACGTATGTTTAACAATTCCTTTTCTACTTGCATGCGTCCAGCCAGTAGAATGCTGCGTCTCTCTTTATCTATATTATCTAGCCGCATTTGCAACTCTGATTTTTGTGTTTCCAATTGTTGTGTTGTCTTTTGTTGTTGTTTGTGAACTTTAATTGCTGTTTCGCGATATTCGTATATGTCAGTAAGTAGCGAATCTGCTTTTTTGTCTGAAGAATTTAATAATTGCCGAGCACGATCAATTATTTGTTCTGGTATCTTTAGATTTTTAGCAATTGTGAGTGCGTTAGAGCTTCCAGGCAATCCTATTGTTAGTTTATAAGACGGTTCTAGTGTTTTAGGATTAAAGTCCACGCTGGCGTTTTGGACTCCATTAGTATTGTGCGAGAAAAGCTTTAGACGTTGATAATGGGTGGTAACTACAGCTGTAGATTTAATTTTTATGACATATTCTAACAAGGCTTGTGCTAGTGCCGATCCTTCGTCCGGGTCTGTGCCAGCTCCTATTTCGTCAAGTAGCACTAATGAGCGATAGTCGATATTTTCTAATACATCCTTAATATTGTTTATATGAGAAGAGAATGTGGACAGACTCTGTTTGATAGATTGTTCATCTCCTATGTCTGCAAAGACTCCGTTGAATATGGGAAGTTCTGATCCTGGCTCTACTGGTATATGTAGACCACTTGCTGCCATCAAAGATAGTAACCCAATTGTTTTCAGGCAAACCGTTTTACCTCCTGTGTTTGGACCTGTAATCACTATCACATTAGTATGTTGATCTAGCACAAAATCAATGGCAACCACATCGTTGTGCGACAATAATGGATGTCTAGCTCCTATTAACTTAATGGGACAACCATGACTAGCATTGTCTGAAGATCGCTTCTTTCTTTCAGCCCAAGGAAGCAATGTTGGTTGCGTGGCAGTAATTGTTTCAGCATATAGTGCGCGCGCAAAAGCTAAATCGAGATTAGCTATTGATTCGATATTATTCTCAATATTGTTTGCATGCTTAGCAACTTCTTCAGACAGTTTTCGTAAGATACGTATAATTTCTTTCTGTTCGGAAATTCGTAATTGTTGCAATTGATTGTTTAGTTCTACTGTAACAATGGGCTCCACAAATAGTGTGGAGCCCGAGGTAGACTCCCCATGAACGATTCCAGGTATACGACCTTTAAAATTGGATTTTAATAATATGACATAGCGGTCAGACCGTTGTGTTACTATCGATTCTTGTAAAAATTTGATATTGTTAGGACTATTAGTGATATGTTCAAGCTTTTGTAGTAGTTCACTGTTTGTGTATTTGATTTGGTCACGCAATTCCGCCAATGTTTTTGAAGCTGTACTCAGCACTTCTGCTTGATCATTGAGGCAGCGATCAATATCATCTTCTAATTCTGGCAAATCAACGATTGTTTTAGCTTGTTTGGATAGAATTTTGCTTTTGCTAGTGGCTCTCAATATAGATTTTTTCAATTCTCGTGATGAGGACAATGTGCTTCTAATACGCACAAGTTCTATTGGTTGTAATATTGCAGATAATCTAGCTCTAGCAATCTCTTTTCGTACATCAAAAGCATTTTCTACGCCAACATTCTGATGATCGTTCAAGAATATTCGGGCTTCAGTAGTTTCGCTTTGTAGATGTTGAGCTATATCTATATTATTAGTAGGACGTAGATTGATTGCCAATTCTCTGCCTGCAGAGAATTGGCAATGCTCAGCTAGTTGTTCTAATACTAGTGACATCTCTAGTGCATCAAACGATTTAATATGTATTGTCATATTAACGTAATTATACTAATCACTACCGAAATTTAGATGGGTGGTATCATTTGTATTGATTGGATGATAAGACTATGACCTTAGACACATTAGACACATTTTCTCGTTCATTGAAAGATTTGCGCATCTCAGTTACAGATCGTTGTAACTTTCGATGTGTCTACTGTATGCCTAAAGAGGTTTTTGGTTCGGATTACAATTATCTGGCCAGAAGTGAAATGTTATCGTATGAGGAAATTGTTCGTTTTGTTAGATTGCTTGTTAATCTAGGAATTACTAAAGTGCGTATAACTGGTGGTGAACCATTATTACGAAAAGATATTGATCATCTGATAAAAATGTTAGCTCTTATTCCTGATTTGGATTTGACACTTACTACAAATGGGGCACTTCTAACAAAAGACAAGTGCTTAGCACTTAAAGCTGCTGGTTTGCAACGTATAACTATTAGTCTCGATTCTCTACATAATGATACATTTTCATCACTTAATGACGTAGATTTTTCTGTTGATAAAGTGATGAACGGTATTGATAATGCGGCATCCGCCGGATTGAATCCTATAAAGATTAATATGGTTGTAATGCGCAGTGTTAATTTTGCGAGCATTGTTCCAATGGCAAAATATTTTAGAGATAGTGGACATATTCTTCGTTTTATCGAATATATGGATGTTGGAGATAGCAATGGATGGAAGTTGGATGAGGTCGTTCCATCATCAGAAATTGTGCAGATTATTGGGTCACAACTACCAATTGAGCCTATAGCGCCCAACTATCTAGGTGAAGTGGCTAGTCGTTGGAAATATACAGATGGGAATGGTGAGATTGGGTTGATATCCTCGGTTTCACAGCCATTTTGTGGTGATTGTAGTAGGTTGCGATTGTCAGCTAGAGGAGAATTGTTCACATGTTTGTTTGCTTCATCGGGATATGATGTGCGAGCCTTATTAAGAGGTGATGCTTCCGACGAGAAAATAGTTGATACAGTAACCTCATTATGGAGGAATAGAGACGATCGATATTCTGAGTTGCGTAGCGAGCAAACGCAACAAACGTCGCGTGTAGAGATGTCATATATAGGCGGATAGAGTTACACAACAGTTCAATTTTACTGTTAGGCAATTGGTCTAATCAGATTGATTCATCAGCCCATTTTTGCTTTATTTCTTCTTGAAATGTTTGAACATTTACTTTACGTAATAAGTATATAGCTACTAACAATCCTATTGCTTCAAGAGTGAATACAGATCCATAAGCTTCACCCGGCGCTAATCCTAAGGATGTAAACATTTTATGAAATACACCTGACATTATTGCTGCAGGCCCTTTAGCTAATGCCTGCACCAAAGTCCAAGCTCCAATATAAAGTCCTACATGTCGATCCGCAGTCAAATCGAACATCAATGCAATACTTCCTACGGTGAAAAGCCCTGCGCCTAATCCCAGGAAAAATATAATTATATTAAGTGCTTGTCCGTTTTTTGTGAAACCGCTGATAGCTAATCCGGCAAAAGAGACAGCTATTATATAGCCACCTATATTGGTGACTCTAGTTTTGCCAATGCGTGGAATGAGATATGTACCTCCTAGCAGCATAGCACTTACTAAACCTACGCCCAGGAAAGAATTAAATCTGGTAGTCTGAGACGTTGATAAATTAAATACTTCTCCACCAAATGGTTCCAAGATAACATCCTGCATAAAAAATGAGAACAGTCCTATAAGTAAGAATAAAGCAAATTTACGGGTTGTTTTAAAGCTTGTCAGTACCTTAAATGCATTTCTTAAACTTTCAGGTTGAGATATCTTCTCATTACTTCGACTTTCTTGGTTCCATAGGGCTATGAGTGCTAGCAATAGTGTTATGATAGATGCGCTTGAACAAAGAATTATGATTCGGTTAAATGAGTAATTTTCCATGTAGGATGCAGCGGTTATACCAGTAATAATTATCCCAACCATTAATAGTGTCCAAACCAATCCTGCTGCTGATCCTCGGTCTTTGGATGTTGTGATATCGGTTATAAGAGCTAGGTAGGCTGTGCCTGCCAGGAATGTGGAAACACCCTCTAATAAGAAGAACATGAAAGTAATTATGATACGTAAAACAGTAGTATCAGAAGATAACCAGACTGCCATATGAGGAGCAAAAACTAGGATAGTAGTAGTTACAATAGTTCCCAAGAATATATAAATGGTGCGTCTGTAACCTGCTATACGGTGGGTGTCAGAAAAATGACCAAATGGTATGGCCACTAAAGCCCCCATATAATGTCCTCCGCCTACAATCAAACTAACTATTGCCAAATCAATCCCTAGCTCTACTCGCATTACTCGGTTAATAATACCGAGAAAGACAACCGATAAACCACCAGCAGCCATTTGAAACAATCCGATACGAAGAATTTTAAGTTTATTCATTTGTATAGTTGTTAGATGTGTTTGATACAAGTTTTACTTTTTGTTTCTTAACCTGCATATATGTTTTTCGAGAAGCTAGAATAAATCCTGCAAATAGTAAGGTTGCTGATAGCAACTCACCTAGATACCACCAGTTGCCATACCCCATTCTTGTAAGAATGCTGGCTGCACTTACGATAGTTGCTCCTATAGCTATAAGAATGTTGCCAATTACTCGATTGGGTAGCACTCTTTTACGCCAGAATAGATATGCTGACCAGACCGCCCCACCAATTAGAGCTGTGGCCCCATATATATTAAAGATTGGTGTCAGGAGTCGTATGACGCCACCGTTAGATGGAGTAGGCATGATATCTCTGTATTGTTCACTTATTGCAATATTACTAGAAAATTTTGAGACATCTAACATTGACATAGTTTGGAGCATTATGATTAGAGCAGCTAAACTACCAAACAAAAGTACTGGGACGGTAAATCGTATCCACTTTCTCGAAAATAGTAAGTAGATTGTTCCTTGTCCAATCCATGCTGCGTTCAGCACTGCTCCAAAAAAATACCAGCTGAAGAATGCCCAGCGATTCCATTGTATAGATAGGTATATTTCTGATAGGCTAACCATACTAAACATAAGTAGTCCAGTGCCCCAGAAAAAAAAGTACATCTTTTTGCTAGATATGTATCTATTTAACACAGCAATAGAAAACATTGTCATTAACCCTGCGGACATTAGAGGAAAAATAATGTTATTACTACTGCCAATTGCTTTAGCACTGGTTTGGTTAGGCATTGGTCCGTATGCTACCCAGATTGCTAATGGCATTAGAACAACTAGTACAATCCCCAACAAAATCAATGATGTTGGAATTAGCTTTTTGGATAATTTAGATTGTTGGCTTGGGGTATTAAAACGATTCATATCAAAAACTCTTAGTAATTATTTTAATATTCTAACTGTAAGTTCCAATTGTATGAGAATGTTGTTAAATTTTTGTAAAAAACCTATATTTATGCGTGGATTGTTTCGTCAACTAAACCTTGGGCAGTCTCCATTATTGCTTCTGAAAGAGTTGGATGTGCATGAACATTTCTTGCTATATCCTCAGCAGTTAGTTGCATATTATACGCTAAAGATAATTCAGGTAGCAACTCAGTCACTTGAGGTCCAATGAGATGTACTCCTAAAATAGTGTTGTCTTTGTTATCACCTACTATTTTTATCCAACCATTATGATCGCCCATACCAAGCGCTTTGCCATTTGCACTGAATCTGAACTTAGATATTTTTGTATCATAGCCAGATTCTTGAGCTTCAAGTTCAGTGTAACCAAAGGATGCTACCTCTGGATGACAATAGGTAGCTCTGGGTAACATTTTATAGTCAAGTGTCACGGTTGGATGTCCGGCAATTGTTTCTGCTACTACAATACCTTGTGCAGATGCCACGTGAGCAAGTAGAAGTTTGCCGGTCACATCTCCAATGGCATACACGTTGTCTATGTTGGTAGACATTCTGTCATCAATCTTAACAAAGCCTTGCGAATCCATTTCGACGCCTATGGTCTCTAGACCCAAACCTTGGGTGTTAGGAGTGAATCCAATGGCAACTAATACTTGGTCGGCACTTATTGAGCTATGATCATTATTGTTTGATATCTCAAGACTGATGTTTGGTCCGTCCACATTGATGTGTTCTACTTTTGTGTTACTAATTATACGTATGCCAGCTTTGGTTAGAGATCTTGTTAGTTCAGTACTAATTTCAATATCCTCCATCGGCAAGATGTTATGCATCATTTCTACGATTGTGACTTGGCTGCCATACGAATTCCAAATGGTAGCAAATTCTACGCCGATTGCTCCACCCCCAATAATAATTACTGATTTAGGGTGTTGCTCTTGTAGTATGGCATCTTTGTAAGTGATAATGTTTCTGTTATCTGCTTTGAATTGCCTTGGATGTTTTGGTCGTGCTCCGCTGGCCACCACAATGTTTTTGGCGTTGATTGTTTTGGTTTTTCCATTTACTTGTATGATATCTACTTCATTTGCTGATTTGACACGCGCTTTGCCCATATGGACATCTATATTGTTTTTCTTCATCAGATACGTGATGCCTTTGGTTAGTCTCTGGGACACCTTTCTAGATCTACGTACAGCAACGCTATAATCAATATCTAAGTTTTCAAAAGCAAACCCAAATTCTTTGCTACGGTTGCGAATAATGTTAACAATCTCTGCGTTCTTAAGTAGTGTTTTGCTGGGTATGCAACCAATGTTCAAGCACACTCCGCCTAACCACTCCTTATCAATAATGGCTACTTTTTGTCCCAACTGACTAGCTCTAATGGCGCATACATATCCGCCAGGTCCGGCGCCAATCACTATTATGTCGTAATTCATACTATGTCCATTGCTCCAATTCAGTTTTCACTTTCTTTAGAAATTCGTCAGCGTATGCTCCGTCTATTATGCGATGGTCGAAAGTGAGTGATATGTACACCATAGGACGGATTTCCATTATATCCTCTATTACTACTACGCGTTTTTGTATTGCACCTATTCCCAAGATGGCACATTGAGGCTGGTTTATTATTGCAGTTGCTACTACAGAACCAAACACTCCGTGATTGGTTATTGTGAAGGTACCATGCTGTACTTCATCCGGCTGGAGTTGGTGCGAACGGGCACGCGTAGCTAGATCGTTGAGTTCATGTGCTAGTTTGGCAAGGGTTTTTTTGTCAGTTTCTCTAATGACCGGTACGATTAGTCCGTCCTCTCCTAATGAAACCGCAAAACCTATATTGATATCATCTTTTATTAAAATCTTATCATCCACAATCATACTGTTTATTATTTTGTGTGATGACAGAGCTAAAGCACATGCGTAAAGGAAGTAAGCAGTATATGTCAGTTTGATATCATTGTCTGCATAAGATGTATGATTTGTCTTTCGATGGACAACAATGTTGGTCATATCAACTTCAAAGACAGTGGTGACATGGGCTGAAGTGTGCTTGCTTTGTACCATATGTTGGGCAATTGTTTTTCGCATTGGGGTCATACTGAGTTCGAGAGATGAAGGCTCAATTGCTGCCGAGTGGCTTTTCGCATTCACAAATGTTTGCACATCTTTTTTGGTGATTCTTCCATCTTGTCCAGTACCCTTTATCTGAGTGATATCAAGATTGTTTTCCGCAATCATTTTTTTGACTACTGGGGATATGTAAGTTTCCTGTGGTGTTGACTTTGTGGTTGATGGATGATCTACAGTTTTTGTTAAATTTGATGTTTGCAAATTATCATTTGATTGAGTGTCAATAACCTCATTAGGTTCTCCTATCCAACCTAAAAGGACACCTACCTTTACTGTGTCGCCCTCAGAAACAAGTAACTTGAGTATTGTTCCGCTTGTGCTACAAGGTATCTCTGCGTCCACTTTGTCAGTAGTGATTTCAAGAATAGGATCATATTGTTGTACTTTGTCACCTTCTTGGACTAGCCATTTGTTTATTGTACCTTCCACTACGCTTTCACCTAGTTTCGGCATTGTTATTTTGGTAGGCATTGTTTTCTCCTGATTCTATCGCACTGACAGGTATAAAAAGTGTACCATGTGTCAAAAAAGAATAATGTGATTTAGGTTTCTAATGTATCTAGACATAACAATTGACTAAATCTCATATGATTTTGCTTCTACCTTCGTATACTGGCTTGTTTTTGATTATTCGTTTTGGAGAAAAAATGGAGAGATCTATTGCAGGACTTTTGTGTAATATCAATTCGGCAATGTAGCGTCCTACTGCATGACATTGCTGGAGTCCATGTCCAGAAAATCCATTTGCAAGAAAAAAACCTTTTAGGTTGGGCCACTCACCCAGAATTGCATTACCGTCAAAAGTGTTTTCTGCATAAAGTCCGGCCCATCCACTTTTAACTTTTAATCTATCAAATTCAGGGATGACTTCAAGTAGCTCACTCCAGAGCGAATCGTAGAATACTTTGCTATCCCAATTGAAGTCATCATATGTTATAAGATCGTTTGGTCTCGAACGAGCACATGTGAATACGCCCTGACCTTCGTGGAAACAATATAATCCAGAGGAGAAAAATATAACCGGAAGCAAATTTGTAGGTCTGAGACCAGAATCTATGACTGTAACCTGACGTTTCACTGGTACAATGGGCAAATTAATGTCGGCTGTACTAGCTATGATTGGAGCCCAGGCCCCCGCCGCATTGACCACGATTTTAGAGCTTATGTAGTGTCCTTTATCTAATTCGACACCATTCACATGATCATTTTCTGTCATTATTCTGGAAACAGTGTCAGTGACCAAATTTACACCTAGTGAAATAGCCTTGTTTTTATAACCTGCTAGTACGGCGCTTGGTGTTATGGTACCATCGTGGCTGCCATAAGTTGCAGCTAGACAGTTGGATAGATTGTAATATGGATAATAATGGTGTATTTGGTCGGGGTTAAGCCATTCCACTTGACAACCTAGGTTTTTTTGTAGTGCGAATCCACGCTTAGCTTCCTCGTAATTTTGTTTGTCTACAACAAAAAGGTTACCTTGCTGTCGAAAGTTTACGTCAGGTTTGTCATTAAGCACGGCCATTTTTTCTGAAAACTTGCTGAGGAATTGTATTCCGAACAAGGATATTTCAATGTTCTCTTTGACATTAAATTGGACCCTAATGTTGCCTTCAGACAGCAATGTAGAGGCTTTTGAGTAGGTTGGATCTTTCTCTATAATCGCAACATCAAGATTGTTGTCAAAATTAATTAGATTGTAGGCTATTGAGCATCCCATAGCTCCACCACCAACAATTATCACATCGTAGGATGTTTTTTTAATATTTGACATTTTGTGGCAGTTTAGTTCCTTGGCACTATGAAATAATGGTTAAACTTGATTAGTATATTACTTTTACCAGGGAAACATATCTCTAAGAGTGGCAATGTGGTCTGGCTGTGTCCCACAACATCCACCAATTAGCGTAGCACCTGCTTTGTTCCAGCTTAGTGCGCATTTAGCATAATAATCTGGCTCAACAGCTTTAGTTTGGATCCAGTGTTTGTCCTTATTTAAGTATCCTACATTAGCATATGCACCTATAGGTAAACTTGTGTATTTTCGTAGTTTTTGTAGTGCGCTAAGCACATCAATAGCTGAAGTGCAGTTGAGGAGTATTGCATGCGGTTTTAATGGTACAAGTGATGCTGCAGCATCACATAGACTCTCACCTGATAATAGTGATCCGTCACGGTCGCACACCAAACTTATGAAGGTTGGACATCCGGTGGAAATTGCGGCTCTTGTAGCAATTTCTGCTTCTATAATTGTATTCATAGTTTCAACTAGTATCAAATCTACCCCACTAGATGCAAGAATATTCGACATTAAGCAGTGCTCTTCTTCTAATGTGCTTGCTGAAAGCATATTAGAAGGTGTATAACTGTCTCCTAAAGGAGCTATGGAACCTGCTACAAAAGCAGAAGGATTGTTAGAAAACCTGACTGATTTTTGAGCTATTGCGACTGCTTTATGAGTTATTGATGTAGCTTGACCATCCATTCCAGATGACACGAGGTTGTGGCGATGTGTTCGAAATGTATTTGCAGTGATGATATCTGCTCCGGCCAGCAGATAATCAAGATGAATTTGCATCAACACCTCTGGAGCATGTAAGATTGCTCGTGCAGACCATAGTGGTAGACTAATATCTACTCCACGTCGTTCAAGCTCGGTTCCAGTTGCTCCATCTAGTAGTAGCGTTTCATATCCGAGTTTACGTTCTAGCGAGCGTTTGCGAGTATTATGTCTGCTATTGCTTATATTGTTCATGCTCATTGTTCATATTATATAGTTTTATGCAGTTATTCTTTGGTTATATTCAGCATACCTACTGAGTAGCATTTAGTGTATAATCTTAATAGTGCTAATACTTGGTGTACGGTGAAACCATGGTGGTTTTATCGATTAGTTTATTAGTCTGTCTCGAGCAGGGCCTCGGGCAAAGTAGAATATTTATGAATACATGATGGCAGGCCCGCTGTCGTCATTCCAAACTTCCGGTAAGGAGGCCAGTATAATGTCAGTAGAGTTTTATGATGTAAAGAACCGCACGAAGGTTTCGCTTGAAGAGGCTCAGATAAAGAAGACTAGTTATACTTCTACTACAAAGAATGGTTCGGAAAGAACTCGCTATGCGTTTCGTGGAAAACTTCCTGATGGTCGTAATGTGACGAAGTTTTGTAGTAAATCCGATTGGGACGCAATGAATGTACCTGTAGAATAACGAAGGGAAACAAAGCCCGCTTAAAGCGGGCTTTGTTCATTGCAGCTACCTCAACTTTACAAAGCATTACGGCAGATTATCTACTCTAGATCAGTAGCTTCCAGAGACAACTTTTTTTCTGGTGGTAGAATTAGTGTGTCTCTGTTGTTCAGACAGACAACATATGCGTAATATATAAATTGTACTTGTGAGTTCGTATAAGTAATTAATAGGAGATTAGTAGTATGACAATTGTTCGTGTACAGCACATTGGCATTGCGGTGAAAGATTTTCAAGGCACTCTCAACAAATTCGAAAAAGTGTATGGTTTAAAGGCTCGTGATTTCCGTGACGATCAGGGTAAAGGTATGCAGCATGATTCTCGGATTTTACTTGGAAATGATTGTTGGATTCATATCGTACATAATTGGGATCCTAACTCAAGAGTTTATCAATTCGTGGAAAATGTTGGTGAAGGGCTTGAGCATATAGCTTTGGAAACTGATGATATAGAGTCTGATGTGCAACGTATTCGCGATATGGGCGTGCCCATTTTTCAAGACAAGATTTTCGATGCCAATGATGGATATGAGGCTTTTGTATATCCTGAAGATGGGATTGGTTTTACTATTGAATTGATTCAACCTCATGCTACAAGTTGGACTTATCCTGAGGATGTAGGTCAAGAAGCCATAAGCGATACAATGGGTCTGCTTCGACTTCATCATATAGGCGTAGGTGTTGATGATTTAAAGTCAGCATGTGAAAGATTCGAGAATCTGTTTGGGTTGCCTGCTCGCGATTTCCGTGATGATCAAGGGCAAGGTATGCAGCTTGATGCTAGAGTATTGCTAGGGAACGAATGTTGGTTACACATTGTGCAGAACTGGAACCCTGAATCTCGCGTCAACAAATTTCTACAAGAACGTGGTCAAGAGTTGGAACATCTTGCTTTGCAGACGGATACGATAGAGAATGATATTGGGTATCTAAACGAAAATGGCATACCTATATATCAGGATAAGATTTTTGATGCTAACGATGGTTATGAAGCGTTTGTTTATCCAGATGACGGAGTAACTTTTACTGTTGAGTTAATTCAGCCTCATTCACACAGTTGGGATTATCCTGAGGATTGATTGAGGCATTATTGGTATTAGAATATGGATATTGAGAACAGCAAATACGGCAGTGTACAACGTGGATTGATTGCAGAGGATCTACTTAAGTTTTCTTGGGCAGATGAAATAACCCTTAGTCCGAATGGTCAAACAGTAGCCTACACAGTAAAACAGCCACACGCAGATTCTAATGGATACATATCACGTGTATATCTCAGGAGTGTGAATAGTTCAGAGGGTCAGTGTCTTACGCCTGAGGTTGGTGTAGCTTCGGCAATAGCATGGAGTAAGGATGGTAACCGTTTGGCTTATTCTTGGCGCTCTGTGGAAGCTGACGTGGTAGGCAGTGCAGTGCATATATATTCTATTGAAACTGAAGAAGAAGAGATTTTTGAGGTTGATGGAGAGCCTATATCGAGCTTGGATTGGTCATCTGGCGGAGATAGGCTTGTTGGAGTGCGTTGGACTCCTGTAGCTAATCCAGATGATAGAGGACCACGCAATGGTGTACCCAAACCAGCCATTAAAGTTGTACGGCGTTTACGTTACAAGCAAGATGGTGTAGGTTGGGTACATGATCGGTTTTTGCAGATTTGGGTATTAGAATTGAATTCTGGTGCACTTCGTCAAATCACTCATAGTGAGTGTGATTATGCGGAGCCAAAATGGAGTAATAGTGGAGAGCGTTTAGCGTTCATTGGTGTTGCCCGTGAGCAAAATACAGAACTTGGTCAAGGTCAGATATTTATTTGTGACCATCCTGGCGGGGCACCTTTCAGGCTTTTGCCAGATTGGGTTGGTAAATGTCATAGTCCAGTCTGGGGCGAAGATGATAAATATATAGCCTTTGCTGGGCATACGCATCCTGCTCCTACTAACCGCAGGATTTTCATGACTCCATATTTAGCTGATGTTGAGAAACAAACAGCACACGAACTTGCGCCCGGATTGGATCAAGAGGTTGGAAATTATGGGGTGGCTGATCAGCGGCCAAGTTTGACCAATGTTACTCTCAAGTGGCCTAGTGGAGATCCTTGGATTTATTTTCTGTTGACAGAACAAGCTGCAACAAATTTATATCGCATTGATGTTAAAGGTAAGAAAGAGCTGTTGATCAAGGGCGAGCAAGTGGTTTTTGAGTACAGTCCTGCTGCAGGTGGTACTGTAGCTTATGGTTTAGCAGATCCATCTAGTCCTGGTGATATATACATATGGGAGCAAGGTAATAGTAGTTGTTTGACCGATATAAATCCATGGTTACGAGATCATTGGCTGGCTACTCCAGAGATGTATTGGTTCGATGCTGGGCAAGGAGAAAAAGTACATGCTTGGTTGATGAAGCCTCCTGGATTTGATGAGAAACGCAAATACCCACTTGTATTGTATGTACATTGCTCTATGTTTTCTTGGGATTTCAATCATGAGTTTCAGAGTTTAGCCAATGCTGGTTATCTGGTTGCTTACTTCAACGTAATCGGTACTACAGCTGGTTATGGCCAGGCTTGGACGGTGGCTAGCGAAGGAGATCAAGGTGGCAGGGATTACGAGCAGACGATGGCAGGGGTTGATGAATTGATCGCGCGTGGTTATGTGGATGAAAAGCGCATGGGAGTAACGGGTGGTAGTTGTGGTGGCTTTATGACCAACTGGATTGTTGGGCATACTGATCGGTTTGCAGCTGCTGTGGCACAACGTTCGATCGTGAATAATATTAGCTTTTTTGGAACATCGGATATTGGTCCTGAGTGTACTGGTAATGAAACGGGAGAAGACCCTTGGGGTAATCTAGAACAAGTATGGAAACAATCTCCAGTTGCTTATGCAGAGGATATGCACA